>DAOLYC010000127.1:0-6760 GCA_035425605.1 Ferruginibacter sp. | reverse complement strand
AACCGGAAAATTGAAGCTAAATATGATTTGGAAACACTTCCAAAATATGTAGGTACGGATGGTAAAGAAATAGTTCCTGTAAAGGGAGAAATGCAGGGTGCTTTGCCCGAAGGAAACGAAGGATTAGGTTTACGTTTATTGGGTTTAAGCGGCAAAGATGTTTTAGCTACCGATGTGTATGAAACCATAAAAGCAAAAGCCCTGGCAACCGTACGTGGCACTGTACAAGCCGATATTTTAAAAGAAGACCAGGCCCAAAACACTTGTATTTTCTCGACCGAGTTTGCATTGAAACTGATGGGTGATGTACAGGAATATTTTATAAAAAATGCCGTACAAAATTTTTACAGCGTAAGTATCAGCGGTTATCATATTGCCGAAGCCGGCGCTAACCCAATAACACAATTAGCGTTTACTTTATCAAACGGATTTACTTATGTAGAGTATTATTTAAGTCGTGGTATGAAGATTGATGACTTTGCACCCAATCTTTCTTTCTTCTTCAGTAATGGAATGGATCCTGAGTACAGTGTAATAGGCCGTGTTGCCCGCCGTATATGGGCCAAAGCCATGAAAAATAAATACAAGGCTAACAGCCGTTCTCAAAAATTAAAATATCATATACAAACGTCCGGCCGCAGTTTACATGCACAGGAAATTGATTTTAATGATATACGCACAACCCTACAGGCGCTGTATGCCATTTATGATAATTGTAATTCTTTACATACCAATGCATACGACGAAGCTATTACAACACCAACCGAAGAAAGTGTACGGCGAGCAATGGCTATTCAGTTAATCATTAACAGAGAGCTTGGTACTGCCAAAAACGAAAACCCCAACCAGGGCGCTTTTTTAATTGAAGAACTTACTGATATAGTAGAAGAAGCGGTGATGATGGAATTTAACCGGCTTACTGAACGTGGCGGCGTGCTGGGAGCTATGGAACGCATGTATCAGCGAAATAAAATTCAGGAAGAGAGTTTGTATTACGAAACTTTAAAACACACTGGCGAATATCCTATTGTTGGTGTAAATACCTTCTTAAATAAAAAAGGAAGCCCAACCATTTTGCCAACAGAAGTTATTCGTTCTACTACCGAAGAAAAAGAATTTCAGATAAAAACCCTGCAGGCTTTTCATAAACGCCATGCCGATAAAGCTACCGATATGCTTAAACAGTTACAACAGGCAGCGGTAAATAATGAAAACCTTTTTACCGAGTTGATGGAAACGGTTAAATACTGCTCTCTTGGGCAAATTACAAATGCCTTATATGCAGTTGGAGGGCAATACCGCCGGAACATGTAAATAACGTACCCATCCAATAATAATATATTACAAAACTTCGCCATGGTTCGTGTATTCTAGAAGTTGGTTCGTGAAGACACGAACCAAGGCGAGTGGCAATACCGCCGAAACATGTAAATAACGTACCCATCCAATAATAATATATTACAATACTTGCATTTTAAAAAAAGTAGAATTACTTTTCTGTTTTTTCCATCATTTAAAACTTTAAAAAAATGAAAAGTATATTGATTTTAGGATGTATTGCATTCTTTGCAATCAGTTGTAATAATAATGCAACAGAAAAATCTACCGCACCTGTTAGCGACAGCACCGCAGCAGTGAAGTATGAATATCCTTACACACTTGATAAGCCTTACCAAGACTGGCAACCCGGCGATCAACAAAATGCAGTTAATGTAATGAAAGGCCTTAAAGCCTGGGAAAACAACAACATTGCTGAGTGTGTAACTTATTTTGGTGATAGCTGCGATTTACAATTTGATAATTTTCGTGCAGTATTACCTCATGACAGTTTAGCAAATTTCTTTGCTACCGGCCGTGCAAAAATAACCAGTATTAAAGTGGAAATGCAAGACTGGGAATCGGTGATATCTAAAGATAAAAAAGACCAATGGGTAACTTTATGGTATAACCAAACTATAACTAATAAAGATGGTAAAACCCAAATGATAAGCGTAGTAAATGATGCAAAAATAGTAAACGGAAAGATTGTAGTGTTGTCTGAAAATACTCAGCGTATCCCAGATAAGAAATAATGAACACTCACAATAAAAACCCGGCTGCTGAAATGCCGGGTTTTTATAATTTTACTTCAGCTCTTTACATTCATATCCGGTATTCAATATAATTTTTTCTATTTCATTTGAAGCGATGTTATCTGTTACAACCCTCAATATTTTATCGCAATCTTGCAAGTCCACATTCCAATCTTTTATAAATGGATGCCGGTTTAAAGCTGGTTTCACTTTATTAATATGACTGGTGTTATTAAGGTTAGTTTTAAAAACAAGAATTTCCATATAGATAGGTTTCTCATTAAAAATTTAAGCAGGAACATTAAATCTAATTATTCTGCAGCCAAGTTTGTAGCTGTATCATCCTTTGCTGCAGCTCTCCATCTGCCGCCGCACCTGTTCCTCCATTCTGCTTTAAATTTTTCTCTTTCTTCGGGGTTCATGCTGGCAAATTTTTGCTGCATGGCCATCCATGTTTCTTTATGATGCCTTCTTCTGCCAAAGCCACCTTTAAAGCTGCCGAATAAAATCTTACTCAGTAATAAAATACCCAGCGCCTGCAAAAATGTAATTGATTTTACACCCAATACTACAGGTAATATGGCATTCCATAAACTCATTACCAACAGGCCAAACAATAACACGGTGCCAATAAAAATGAAGAAAAACATAATTCCTTTTTTGATCCAAAATTTTTTCATTGTATTTAATTTTTTATTTTTAATAATTTAATAATTTAATAATTCATCTTTTAATATTCGCAAACGGTTTCTTAAATGCAATACAGCATATCTTTTTCTGCTTATCAGTGTTGCAACTGCTTCCCCGGTTAGTATAGCTATTTCTTTAAAAGGCAGGCCTTCAATTTCATTTTGTATAAATACTTCCCTTTGTTCATCAGGCAATTCATCAAGCGCTACCTTTAATTCATCCCAAAAAATATATCGCAGGTATTCTGTTTCAGGTGTGCTTTCTGTTGGCATCAATATTTCTCTCCAGTAAAAATTTTCTTCACCTGTTTCAGCATTACCAAAAATATCATCGGCTAACGGCAGTTTATGTTTTCGGTAATTATCGGTTATTTTATTACGAGCTACTTTGTACAACCAGGCTGTGGCTTGCTCAATTGGCTCGGGGTTGCCTGCAAACTGGTAAAATACTTCCTGTAAAATATCTTCTGCATCTTGTGTACTGGCCACACGCTGCTTAATAAAACCAAACAACCTGTTACTTATTGATTTTATAGTATTGCTTATATTTTTATTACGTTCAGCAGCCATTTCTATTGCTATTTCCATTGCTTCATCTTTCTATATAAATGAAGACGGATGATGGGAACTTATATTTTAAAAAAGGAAAATTAATTTATTCTTAGCAGGGACTAATGATACATGTACAATATATTATGTACGGTATAATATCATCTGGCTACAGTAATAGATTGTATGATAACCACTGGAATAAACACAAACCGGATTTTAATACTCCTTACTGATTATAATATTAGGGAACATATTTTTTTACAATTACAGAAGCGTTATGCCCGCCAAAACCAAATGTGTTGCTGAGGGCAGCATCAATAGTGCGATGTTGTGCTTTGTTAAAAGTAAAATTAAGTTTTGGATCAAGTTCCGGATCATCGGTAAAATGATTGATGGTGGGAGGAACTATATCTTTTACAACAGCCATAATACAGGCAAGCGTTTCCAGCACGCCGGCAGCGCCCAGGCAATGGCCCGTCATGCTTTTTGTAGAGCTGATATTCAAATTATATGCATGTTCGCCAAAAACATTTAGGATGGCTTTGGTTTCGGCAATATCTCCCAGTGGTGTTGATGTTCCATGAACATTGATGTAATCAATATCATCTGGTTTCATTCCTGCATCTTTTAAGGCAGCGTTCATTACATTTTTTGCACCCAATCCTTCGGGATGAGGAGCCGTAATATGATGTGCATCGGCAGTTGCGCCGCCACCGGCAATTTCGCAATATATCTTTGCGCCACGGGCCAACGCATGTTCCAGGCTTTCAAGTACTAAAACACCGGCGCCTTCACCCATAACAAAGCCATCACGGTCTTTATCGAATGGCCTGCTGGCTGTTGATGGGTCATCGTTTCTTTCACTTAAGGCTTTCATAGCATTAAAACCACCTACCCCCGGCGAGCTAATAACTGCTTCGCTGCCACCAGTTACTATTATATCTGCCTTACCTAATCGTATATTATCAAAAGCATCAATAATAGCATTGGTACTGCTGGCACAGGCGCTAACCACAGCATAGTTGGGGCCTCTAAACCCATGCCTCATGGAAATTTGCCCTGCAGCAATATCCAAAATCATCTTAGGGATAAAAAAAGGATTGTACCGTGGTGTGCCATCACCTAAAGCATAGTTGCTTACTTCTTCATAAAAAGTAGTGATGCCGCCAATACCGCTGGCAAATATTACACCTACCCTGTCCACATCAATATTATCCCGGTTAATACCGGCATCTTTAATAGCTTCATCGCTGGCTATAAGGGCGAATTGGGTAAAGCGGTCAATTTTTCGGGCTTCTTTACGGTCTAAATAGTCTGTGGGTTCAAAATCTTTAACCTCACAGGCAAACCTGGTTTTAAACTTACTGCAGTCGAATTGTTTGATAAAATCACAGCCACTAACCCCATCTGCCAAACCCTGCCAATACTTTTCAACAGTTTTGCCCAGTGGAGTTAGTGCGCCCAATCCGGTTACTACAACTCGTGGTAATGCCATAAAATTTGCCTGTGATAGTTAAAAGTTAATTACTTGGCGTGCTCTTCTAAGTAAGCATTTGCCTGACCTACAGTAGTAATAGTTTCGGCCTGCTCATCCGGAATAGAAATATTAAATTCTTTTTCAAATTCCATAATAAGTTCTACGGTGTCCAGGCTGTCGGCACCTAAATCATTGGTAAACGACGCCTCAGGGGTAACTTCGGCTTCATCTACTCCTAATTTATCAACAATAATTTTCTTTACTCTTGTTGCAATGTCTGACATGATGTTAAATTTTAGTTTGTATTGGTTGCAAAAATATACATTTTGAGGTAATTACAAAGAAATAGATATGAATAGATATTCAGCAGTAAATTATCTCATAAAACAGCTAAAGTAACACCTTAAAATGTATTACTAATATACATGATTAATTTAAAGAATTGTAAGCTGTTTTTTTCTATAGTATAGTAAATCCAAAAAAATTGTATATTGGTATTTCATCTTAGCTTAACTTATCAACTTTTTCAAAAACAAACCTGTTATGGCTTTAAAGCAAATAGACCACGGCACCAAAGAATATTTGCAAATGGTGAAGCTGAGAAACGATATTTTGCGCCAGCCATTGGGGCTTACTTTTACCCCCGAAGAACTGGAAAAAGAAAAAGAAGATATTTTAATTGGCGCTTTTGATGAAGATGATTTGCTGGCTTGTTGTATGCTTACAAAATCTAATCATGACAGTTTACGTTTAAGGCAAATGGCGGTGCAAAATAACCTGCAGGGAAAAGGCATTGGCGCCAGTATGCTAAATTTTGCCGAAATACTTACAAAAGATAAAGGTTATAACAAAATAATCATGCACGCCAGGGAAACAGCAACCGGTTTTTATGAAAAACTGGGCTACCAAATTGTTGGCGACAAATTCACCGAAGTAACCATACCTCATTATATAATGGAAAAAAAACTGTAGGCTGGCAATTATTAATACCGATTAATATTGATATCACTGTGCCTGAAGTATCCTATCTCTTCACAATCTTGGCTTTCAAAATTTTCCTGGCTTCATGTACATCATCACCCTCAAAAGCATCTTTGGGTACAATAAAAAACGAGCGGCTATTAAAATAAAGGTGATAAAAATTTGGGCTTTCAATCCACTTACTAAAATCTGTCCAGGGCCAGCTACGGCCACCACGTTCATTCTCTATCCTAAAAAAATCTTCGCCTAATATTGCTTTAAACCTGTCTTTAAATGTTTCGGCTTTTTTATATACCAAATATGGCAGCAGGTACCAAAACAGTATCATTAAAGTTATCCATAATACCGAACTGATTAAAAAAGCCAGGGGCGAAACTTTTTTAAAATAAAACAATCCTGCCGATAAAATGGCAAAAACATTTACCAGTATCATCATCACTTTTATTTCACGTTGGGTAATAAAATGATAACGCAATGCCTGTATAACTTTTTTCTTATCGTAGGTAAAAAAAGCAGATGTCATTGGGCAAAGATAACAGCAAATTATATTTAAGCTACTTTTGAAATTATGATTAATTTAAAATCTGCAGGTAAAAGATCTTGGCAGTATGCATTTATACAAACTGTAATTTTGCTCCTGCTTTTACTTACACAAATAACTTGTAATACTAAAACCGGCAACAGGCAAATTGAACGCTCTTTTTATTTCTGGAAATCTGTATTTAAACTCTCAGGATTTGAAAAACAAACACTTGATTCGTTACAGGTAAAAACATTATATGTTAAGTTTTTTGATGTGGATTGGAATGAGGAGAAAAAACAGCCCTTACCGGTTGCAAAAACCAGGTTTGAAGATTCAGCCTATCGCCATTACAAAATAATACCAACCATTTTTATCACTAATGCCTGTATTCAAAAAATAGATTCAATACAAATTCCGCAGCTTGCACTTAATATACAAAAGCTGGTAGATGAAATTATTTTCAATA
>DAOLYC010000126.1:0-6797 GCA_035425605.1 Ferruginibacter sp. | reverse complement strand
AGATGCAAATAATACAGGTGTCAACGGTTCTTCTATTGGGTTAGGCCCACAAGATATGGATGGAGACGGCATACCAAACTACTTAGACCTGGATAGTGATAACGATGGTATTCCTGATGTGGTTGAATCGGGCGGAAGCGATATAAACAATGTTGGTAAGATTGATGGCTATACAGATAATAATGGCGATGGGTTTGCCGATAATTTTGTAATGGCAACAGCCATTTTAAAAACAGGGCCCGATGTAAACAATGATGGACGTGCAGATAATTATCCAAACAAAAATAGAGACCAGGACTTTAGGCCAAATGCTTACGATATGGATACTGATGGAGATGGTATTGCAGATGTGATAGAAGCTGGATTTCCTGATGTAAATTTTGATGGTATAGTTGATGGAACTAAAGGCAGCAATGGATGGGCAATAGTAATATCATCGATGCCCGCTTTAAACTTACTATCTACAGATTCGGATCCTTATCCCGATTATTTGGATATAGATTCGGATGATGATGGCATACCTGATAATATTGAAGGACAAACCACTGCAGGGTATAAATTACCAACATTAACCGATACCGATGGAGATGGTATTGTAAACATTTACGATAATGCCCCTGCATTTTTTGGCGGCTCAGGTATTTTGGTTTACGATCATGATGGCGATGGAATACCTGATTACAGAGACCTGGATACGGATGGAGATGGCCAGGCAGATATTATAGAAGGCAACGATTTTAATTTAAATGGAATTACAGATGATAATGTTACACCAACAGGTTTAGATACTGATGGAGATGGCTTAGACAACCGGTTTGACTCATTAAACTCCGTAACAAACCTTAAAGGCACATCGTACATGATGGGTACTAATGGTAGCCTTATTGGAGATCCTGCACCGGGCTCAAGATGTACTGTTCAGAAAAAAAATGTTGCACAAACAAATAGAGACTGGCGCTATGTAGGAGTAGTGTTGCCTGTTCAGTTTTTAAATTTTACAGCAACAGAAAAAAATAAACTTGTTACTCTAAACTGGAAAATAATTGCAGAGAAAGATGTGCAAAGCTTTGAAGTGGAACGAAGCCTTAACAATAGCAATTACATTAATGTTGTTACAGTAACAGACCCTGTTTTATTAAATGTACAACAAAGTTTTACTGCTAAAGATGATTTAGGCGGCATTAACAATGATGTGATATACTACAGGCTTAAAGTAAATGGTAAAGCTGGCGAAATAAAGTACAGCAATATAGTTGTAGTGCGTTTGCAAAAAATATCTGCAGCGGTTACTGTAATGCCTAACCCTGCAAAAGATTTTGTTTCAATTAATTTTGAAACCGAAAAAGAAGGACAGGTTACATTACGGCTTATAGATAATACAGGAAAAATTGTATTGACAAATATATACAAAGCTTTAAAAGGCAATAATACCATACGAATTGATAACCTTTTAAAGTATAAGAAAGCAGTTTATGTAATACAACTTTTATTAAATGATAAATTGATAACACACAAACTGGTTCTCTCCTGGTAATACAGTAATATGATACTTATACAAACAGCCTGCCCATAAAAATTGAGCAGGCTGTTTGTATTTCAGTCAAAAAAATATTGCCCGCTTTTAAATAAACTGGTTATCAAAATATAGAATTTCAACCATCAGTATTATAGTTTTCCAAATTATATATTGTTGTTACAAATAGCCATGCCTATTTAAAAATATTTTCATTCAAATCTGTAACTTTCTTAAACATCTCATCAATCTTTGGATGTAATTTCACATTTGTTACTAAGTATAATTCCTTTATAAAACCTGTAGAAATGGGTTTAGGTAATTCAAACAATTGAAATTGTTTTGTAAATGATACTGTAAAGCAAATGCTATTTATCGGTAAGTAATTGTATTGATTTGCGATTTGAAAGGTTGATTAATAAACTTTAATTGCTACACTATGCACTGCTGCTGCCATTTCTTTTATTAGCCCTGCATTTTTTTCTATAGCGTTACCCACAACAATAACATCGGCGCCAGCCTTGCAATTTAGGTAGGCTTTTTCCGGATCAATAATGCCGCCACCAATTATAAGAGGTACATCAATAACGGCAGCCACATGTGCAATCATATCTTCGGTAATGGCATGCCTGGCGCCGCTTCCGGCATCCATATAAATTAATTTCATGCCTAGCATTTCGCCGGCCATAGCTGTACATACAGCAATTTCATTTTTATCGGCCGGCAAAGGTGTTGCATTTGAAATATAAGAAACCGTTGTAGGAGCGCCACCATCAACTACCATATATCCGGTTGAAAGAATTTCCAATCCGCTTTTTTTTACAATAGGAGCCGATATTACATGTTGGCCTATCAGCATATCGGCATTGCGCCCGCTAATTAACGAAAGATATAATAAGGCATCGGCATATTTACTTACCTGGTTTGGGCTGCCAGGGAAAAGTATAACAGGTATTAAGCAATTACGTTTAATAAACTGTACACAATCATCCAGGTAATTAGAAATTACCAGGCTGCCGCCTACTAAAAAATAATCAACCTTTGCAGCAACAGCCATTTCAACCAATGTTTCCAGGCTGCTTTCATTCACCTTATCCGGATCAATCAATACGGCAAAAGATTTCTTATGTTGTTGCTTACGCTCCGTTAGTGAATGGTAAATACTTTTAATCATTTCCAATCGGTTGGTTTCATGCAAAAATCTGTAAAAATAAGTTCTTAGTGAAATATTAAGCTTAAATAAAACGTAATGTGCAGTAAAATCGTACTTTTTCTACTTAAATTTACTGGATGCTGAATATAAATAGCGAGATAATGTTTAAAACTGCCCGCAGTGGTGGTAAAGGCGGGCAAAATGTAAATAAGGTGGAAACAATGGTGGAGGGTTATTGGCATATTGAATCATCGGGCTTAATTACACAAGAACAGAAAATTGTATTGCAGCAAAAACTTAATAATAAAATAAATGCGGATGGTTATTTATTGGTAAAAAGCCAAACAGAACGTACCCAATTAGGCAATAAGCAGCAGGTGATAAAGAAAATGAGTCTATTAGTAAATAAGGCACTTATAAAACCCAGGGTACGAAAAGCTACCAAACCCTCAAAAAAATCAAAAGAAAAAAGGCTGGAAGAAAAAAAGATTGCAGCTATAATAAAATCAAATAGAAAAAAAATCATACTTTAATGAAACTTATTAATTCGGTATTATACTGTGTGGTTATATTGGCTTTGGCTGCCTGCCAAAAACCATATAACATTAACCAACAAAGCGGCACATTAAAAATTACATTTAAGAATACAGTAAAAGGCGTACCTGTACAACTAAACACAGGCATTTATACAAACAACTTTGGCGAGCAATATAATATTTCGAAACTTAAATATTATATAAGCCATGTTAGCATTAACAATACAACTTCATCTGCAACCAGCAAAGAATATTACCTGGTAGATGAAAGTGTTACTTCATCGCAAAGTTTTAGTTTTGATTCGCCGGTGGGAAGTTATAGCTCTGTTTCTTTTCTGTTAGGTGTTGATAGTACCCGAAATGTAAGCGGCGCTCAAACTGGTGCATTAGATCCATTGAACGATATGTTTTGGACCTGGAACAGCGGTTACATTATGGCTAAAATGGAAGGCACATCACCTCAATCAACTATCGTAAATAATAAAGTGGAATATCATATAGGCGGTTTTGCCGGAGCAAACAGTGTATTAAAAAATATAAATCTAATAATTCCTGTTTCATCCATTAATCTTATTGATATTAAGGAAGGCAAAACCAGTGAAGTTTTTATTGATGCCGATTTTGATAAATGGTGGCAGGGAGTTTACGATTTAAAAATTGCAGGCACAGCTTCTGTAACAATGCCGGGTACATTGGCAAAAAGTATTTCAGATAATTATGCAAACATGTTTAGTATTACCAATGTTATAAATAATTAAATATTGAAAACAAGGGTTATCATATTATTTTGTATAGTAGTTATATTTTCTACACTTTTAATTGGTGCTTGTAAAAAAAACGATGTAGCGGCTGAAAATTTTGGAACTTATAACCCCACTTACCTTAGTTTTAAAATACCTGCAGGGTGGCCAATACCCCCCATTGATATTTTTGCCGATAACCCGTTAACTGAACAGGGTTTTCAATTAGGTAAAAAATTATTTTATGATGGCAGACTAAGCAAAGATGGGAATTTTCCCTGCGGTAGTTGCCACCAGCAGTTTGCAGCTTTTGTTACTTACGATCATGACTTTAGCCATGGCTTTAATAATGCATTTACCACCAGAAATGCACCGGCACTTTTTAACCTGGCCTGGATGCCCAAATTGCATTGGGATGGTGGTATCAACCATCTTGAAGTGCAACCGCTTGCACCTATAACCGCACCCAACGAAATGGCCGAAACAATTGATAATGTATTAAACAAACTTAAAGCAGATACTGCCTATCCACGTATGTTTTATGCTGCATATGGTAATGCAGATATTACCAGCCAGCGTATGTTAAAAGCATTGGCCCAATTTATGGGAACCATTGTTTCAAACAATTCTAAATACGATAAAGTAAAAAGGGGTGAGGCAACTTTTACAGCAGCCGAAGAAAGTGGATACAATATTTTTAAAGCCAAGTGCGAAACCTGCCACAAAGAACCATTGTTTACTGATAATAGTTTTAGAAATAATGGCCTGGCAGTTAATTCTTTTCTGAAAGATTATGGACGTATGAGAATTACAAATGATAAAAATGATTCGCTAAAATTTAAAGTACCCAGCCTGCGTAATGTAATGCTTACTTTTCCATATATGCACGATGGACGTTTGTATTCGCTGGGCCAGGTGATAGATCATTACCGTTTCGGCATTATTACATCACAGCCAACTTTAGACCCTTTGCTGATTAACAGGATTGCCATTACCAATGCCGAAAAAAATGATTTGCTGTATTTTTTAAATACCTTAACCGATAGCGATATGACTAACAATCCCAGGTTTTCTGAAAACTAAACTTATTGTTTTCTTTGGCCTATAAGATTTTGCAATAAGGATTTTTGTTTTTCTATATCTGCCTGTTGCTTTTCCTGGTCTTTCTTGTTGTTTTCAATGTCTTTCTCAATATCCTTTCTTTTCTTTTCAAGGTTTTTACTATCATCAATCAGGCTATAATATTTTTTATTTGATTTGTCTATAATATCCTGTTGTACTGTAATCTGTTGTTCCAGGTCGTAAGCACCAATCATATTTACAATTCCATTAAGGTAACTTTTTGCATTATTCATTAATGTTGAATTGTTTGTTTCTGATGCAAACACATCATTGCCGGTAGAAATCAAAAGCGTTAGTGTTGAATTGTCTTTATTTTTCCTGCTCTTACGATCGGCAGTAAAATACAGGTCATACGTATCATTGCCTAGCTCGGCCAATTGTACTGCTTTATATACTGTATATCCTTTTGAGCTTTTACCTTTATATCCCAATTGCTGCATCTTGGTATCAATAGCGTTCATGATCGTTTTTTCAGGAAAAGGAATTTCATTTACAACCGCCTCATGATCGGTTTTTTGATAAGATACAGTTTCGATGGTTGATTGTGCGGTTACAGATATATAACCAAAACAAAATAAAATAAAGACTATAATATTTTTCATATTAATTAGTTTTTGATTTGTAAAGTTCGGATAAATTTAATACTCATTTTTTAGTAAGTAAATGTAAAGTATAATTTGTAAAATTAATCTACATGAAATAATATTATTTAAATGCGGTAGTAGCACTTGTAAACATTTTCTTTAAAAATATATACAATTCATTCATTGATTTTATATCTTCTACAACCAATATTCCATTTTTACCAACCTGTTTTAATTTGCCTTTGTTGGTACCTTTTTGTAAGAACAAAAGAATGCCATTAAAAATATCACTTTGAAAATAAGGTGAATCGGGATTACTTACAAAGAAGCATTTTAGGTTTTCGTTTTTTAATAACATTTTCTCAAAACTCAGTTCTACTGCAATTTTTCGGCAACGTACAGTGGTAAACAAGTCTTCTACCTCTTGAGGAATTGGCCCAAACCTGTCTGTAAGTTCTTTATGAAATGCAGTTAAGTCTTCTTCATTTTCACAATTATCTAAACGGCTGTACAACGATAATCTTTCAGTGATACTTTCTACATAACTATCGGGTATTAAAATTTCAAGATCGGTATCAATACTGCAATCGGTTACAAAGTCATCCTGTTGTTGTATTTCTTCTTTAAACAGTTCTTTAAATTGGCTTCGTTTTAGTTCACGTATGGCTTCATCAAGTATTTTTTGATACATCTCAAAACCTATTTCTGCAATAAAGCCACTTTGCTCGCCACCAAGTAAATTTCCGGCGCCACGTATATCCAGGTCTCTCATGGCTATTTGAAAGCCACTGCCCAGGTCACTGTATTGCTCTAATGTGTTTAACCGTTTGCGGCTATCTGGTGGCAATGTACTCATAGGCGGTGCAAATAAATAACAAAATGCTTTTTTGTTGCTGCGGCCAACCCTTCCTCTTAATTGATGCAGATCGCTTAAACCAAACTGGTGTGCATTGTTAACAATGATGGTGTTTACATTTGGAATATCAACACCACTCTCTACAATATTGGTACATACCAACACATCGTATTTCTTATCCATAAAATCAAGAATGGTATCTTCCAAATCATCACCATCCATCTGCCCGTGTGCATAAGCAATGCTTAGGTCGGGGCAAAGGCCTTGTATCAAAGTTTTCATCTCACCCAAAC
>DAOLYC010000125.1:0-6835 GCA_035425605.1 Ferruginibacter sp. | reverse complement strand
AAGTACTTCCATATCATTTAAACCCTGTTCTTTCATCTTAAGTAAAAGAAAGATATCGCTACTATTGAATAAAGCAAATAACAATAAGCCAGTTACCAGTTTTTTGTATTGTGGCGAACTTGTTTTCCAATATTCAATAAAAACAAAAAACGAAACCCGTGGTTTTGATGAGGCATGTGTAACCGGTTTCTTTTTTTCTTTGATGAACCTGGTTAATAAAATAACACAAATTCCGGGAATGATTGACCATAGAAAAAGGTTTTTGTAATCTCCGGGGTAATAATAAAGAAAAATCAATGCTAAAGCCGGCCCCAACACGGCGCCCAGGGTATCCATGCTACGGTTAAAACCAAAAACCCTTCCTTTTGTGCCAGCTGTGGCTTCATCGCTAAGCATGGCATCTCTTGCGGCAGTACGTACACCTTTGCCAAGCCGGTCGAGTGTTCTTGCAAAAAAAATCCACGCAGGATAAATGAAAACTGCCATCAATGGCTTACTTACTGCACTTAATGCGTAACCTAATTGTACAAAAGGAAGCCGCTTGCCATTCACATCGCTTTGCCTGCCAAAATAACTTTTACTAAGGCCTGCCACAGCTTCGGCAATGCCTTCCAAAACGCCAATTGCAACTATTGTAAAGCCAATCTGTTTTAAAAACATGGGCATTACAGGAATAAGCATTTCGCTGGCTAAATCATTAAAAAGACTTACCAACGATAATATCCAAACTGTTTTAGTTATGATTTTTTGTGGAGAATTTGTGTGTGCTTGCACCCGCCATGATTTTTCCGAATGTAGCAATTTGTTGGTACATTGCACAGATAAAAAAATAATTTCTAACTACCCAGTTAATAAACACCATAATAAAAATCCAATTAGCATTTTTTGGTTATAATAAAGTTTTATGCATAAAAAAAATAAGGACAAAAAAAAATCTTCACAATTAAATATAGTAAAAGGCAAATTAGACATATCTAAAACCGGAATGGGATATGTGATAGTTGATGGCTTAGAAAAAGATATAATGGTTAGACCCAACGATTTTAACCGTGCATTTCATGGCGATGTGGTGAGGGTTCAGGTTAACAAAGGTTTATCAAAAGATAAACGGCAGGAAGGAAAAATAATTGAAGTAGCCGAACGCAAACAAAAAGAATTTATTGGCAATATACAGTTGAGCAAAAATTTTGCTTTCTTTATTCCTGCATCAGAAAAGCCAATACCCGATTTTTATGTAGCAACAGATAAATTAAACGGCGCTAAGGATAATGAAAGGGTAGTGGTAAAATTTGTAAGTTGGGATAAGCATGAAAAAAAACCTATTGGCGAAGTAGTTACCATTTTAAAATCGGAAGATGAGAACGATATGGCTATGAAGGAGATTTTGATAGACGCTGGTTTTTCTTTAGAATTTGATAAAATTGTGCTGGCAGAAGTAAAAAAACTGCAATCGAATATTGCACGTGAAGAGTTGAAGAAGCGAAAAGATTTTCGGGATATCTTAACCTTTACTATTGATCCCGTAGATGCAAAAGATTTTGATGATGCAATTTCGATACGCAATTTAGACAATGGCAATTATGAAATAGGTATCCATATTGCAGATGTGAGCCATTTTGTAAAACCTGGTACACTGCTTGATAAAACTGCTTACGAAAGAGCCACCAGCGTATATTTGCCCGATAGGGTTAATCCTATGCTGCCCGAAAAAATATCAAACGAATTGTGTTCTTTAAGGCCTCATGAAGATAAATATACATTCTCTGCCGTTTTTCAAATTACCAATCGTGCCGAAATAAAACATACCTGGCTTGGCCGTACCATCATTCATAGCAACCATCGGTTTACGTATGAAGAAGTGCAGGAGATTATCGAGAAAAAAGACGGCTTACATGCAAAGCCACTGATCTTGTTAAATGAACTGGCAAAAAAGTTCAGAGACGAAAGGTTTAAAAACGGAGCAATCAATTTTTCATCGCAGGAAGTGCGCTTTCAACTGGATGAAAAAGGAAAACCAATTGGTATTATTGTAAAGGAAAGTAAAGATGCTCATAAGCTGGTAGAAGAATTTATGTTGCTGGCCAACAGAGCTGTTGCTACTTATGTTTCAAAAATTAAAATAAACAAAGAGCCGATTCCTTTTCCATATCGCATTCATGATACACCCGATGATGAGAAACTAAAACCTTTTGCTGCATTTGCAAAAAAATTTGGTTACACTTTTGATTTGCATGATGAAGCGGCAGTTGCATCTTCATTTAATAAAATGTTGAAAGATGTGCAGGGAAAGCCTGAGCAACATGTATTGGAACAATTAGGAATACGCACTATGGCCAAAGCCATTTACACTTCATCAAACATTGGCCATTATGGCCTGGGGTTTGAATATTATTGCCACTTCACATCTCCCATTCGCCGTTACCCCGATGTGATGGTGCACAGGATTTTACAACAATGCCTTGATAAAGACCTGAAGCTGGATAAAAAAATGGATGAACATTGCAAACATTGCAGCGATAGAGAACGTAAAGCTATGGAAGCCGAAAGAGCAGGTAATAAATACAAGCAGGTGGAATTTATGAAAAGTTACCTGGGTGAAGATTTTGATGGAATAATCAGCGGCGTTGCATCTTTTGGTTTTTTTGTAGAAACCATTGCACACAAATGCGAAGGCTTGGTTTCGGTAAGGGAACTGAATGCGTACGATGATTTTAGGTTAGATGAAGCCGACTATGCACTGGTGGGGCTTCGTACCAAACAAAAATTCAGGATGGGGGATGCCGTGCGGATAAAAGTGGTAGCTACAAATTTAAGTAAACGCCAGTTAGACTATGAGTGGGTGCCCCAGGCAAAAATAAGCAACATTCAACAAGCTAAACCAACAGGCAAAACAAAGCCGGTAAATAAAAGTTCAACAACAAATCAAAAATCAAAAAAGAAAAAGTGATACATTCGGTTTAATAAAAACTTTTCGATATTAAACTTATTGCCCTTCATGCATTCATTCATAGAACTTTCAAAACTTTTCGAAGAAAAATTTAATAGTCGTCATTTTCCTGATGAACCGGTAACCTTATATGATCCTGCACAATATATACTTGGAATTGGAGGAAAACGAATTCGCCCGGTTTGTGTATTGATGGGAAACCAGCTTTTTAATGATATTGATCCCGATGCATATAATGCGGCTACCGCTATAGAACTGTTTCATAATTTCAGTTTGATACATGATGACATTATGGATAAAGCACCCATCAGGCGTGGCATGGAAACAGTGCATACAAAATTTGGAGAATCAACCGCCCTGCTGGCCGGCGATGTAATGTTTGTAAAAGCTTATGAATATCTTAATAAGATAAAGCCTGGCATGTTACAAAAAGTTTTATTTCTCTTTAATAATACCGCCAGCGCTGTTTGCGAAGGACAACAATTGGATATGGATTTTGAAAAAAGAGAAATGGTGCAAATGGATGAATATGTAAGTATGATAACTTTAAAAACGTCGGTATTGCTGGCAGCCAGTTTAAAATTAGGCGCTATTTTGGGCGGTGCCGGCGAGGGTAATCAAAATCATTTGTACGAATTTGGAAAGAACCTGGGCATTGCTTTCCAGGTGCAGGATGATTATTTAGATGCATTTGGTAATCCTGAAAAATTTGGGAAGAAAGTTGGAGGCGATATTATGGCCAATAAAAAAACTTTTTTAATGATTCATGCTTATGAAACAGCAAAGCCTCAACAACTAAACGAATTAAAGGAACTCATTAAAAAAAATCCTGCAGATAAAGTTGAAAAGGTTTTGCAAATATTAAAAGATTGTAAAGTAGACGACTGGGCAAAAGAACTAAAGAATAAATACCTGCAAACAGCTTTAACACATTTAGAAGACACTGCCGTATTATCAGTAAGAAAAAAGCCATTGCAGGAACTGGCAGATTACCTGATGATGAGAGAAAGTTAACATGCATTTACAAGGCTGCTTAATCATGTTTAAAAAAAGTTATGCTGCTTACATTAATGAGTAATATAAACATCGTTCAATTTTTTTCTGCCGCCGTAAGTAGCCAGCAAAACCATGAGATGTTGCCGCCGTCTGGTTTTCAACCAACGGCATATAAAAGAAGGTGCAAAATATTTGCAGGGATAAATGGTGTACCTGTACTCACAAAAGACAAATTATTTTGTACCTTAGACTATCAATATACATAGTATGAGTGATGAAATTACGTTGGTTGGAATTGGTTCGAATTATTCTTATTCTTATTCCTCAGGAAGAAATGAATTTGATATCAGGTCATTAACCAGTGGTTCCCAGAAGATAAAAGTTAGAGACTTGCTAAGCATGATTGATGGAGTTAGTGGTGCTTACATTGTTACACAAATATATCCTTGTGGCAAATGTTCCGGGCAAGGTAGTTCATGGAACAACAGCAACCGTACAAGTAGTTATTGTAGCAATTGCAATGCCGCTGGTTGTGTACCCACTGCTATATGGAATAATGGATCCAGCAGGCAATACTAAGAAAAATGAAAAGTAAAAAAGTCGAAGCACTTATTTTTTTATTTACAGGGCTTATTATAATCAGCGCTGGTTTGTACATCTATTTTGCTGCTCATACAATTTATCCTAATTCAGATTCGAGCAGAGTGCAGGATTTAAATTGGTTGTTGAAAAAGTTTGGGAGAGCAGGAACGGCTATTTTAATTTTAGCAACAGGAATCATATCTGTCTATTGGGGAATTCGGAGGTTAAAACGCAAATGAAATTTTTAATTCGTTTTTTTTGTTATGCCCGGTTGTCAACTCGTTTGAAATTAGGGAAGTCATTGTCTTGTTCTAAAATAGGTTTACACAAATAGGTGTAAAAATGAATTTTCAAAATGGTTACTTACCGTCGCTATCTGCCTTCAGTGCATCCCAAACATAATAATTCAAATTTTCCGCCTGAATAAATCAGTCCGTTTTTAACGGGAATTATAAAATCAAATGATAACTTTATTTACTCCACAAATTGAAATACAATTGCCGGATAAATATAAAGTAGGATATGAGGTATAGTAGTCATTAAACGATGCAACATCGTCCTCGGCAAACACACAAAGCCAGGGAGAGACGTTGCTGAAAACAAAAGTTGAATTAAATTCTTCCCCGTTGGCTGGAAGCCAGACGGGGGCAGTTAGTGTGTGATAGTTGAAGATGGGATAGGAGATTCCTACAACGGCGTAAAAAAAATCCTGCAAATAAAGTTGAAAAGGTTTTGCAAATATTAAAAGATTGTAAAGTAGACGACTGGGCAAAAGAACTAAAGAATAAATACCTGCAAACAGCTTTAACACATTTAGAAGACACTGCCGTATTATCAGTAAGAAAAAAGCCATTGCAGGAACTGGCAGATTACCTGATGATGAGAGAAAGTTAACATGCATTTACAAGGCTGCTTAATCATGTTTAAAAAAAGTTATGCTGCTTACATTAATGAGTAATATAAACATCGTTCAATTTTTTATCTATATTACTTTACATACTACATAAGTAAATTTATTTTCTTAAATTACTTCCTATTAAAATAAAAATAACTGCTATGTCCACTTCACTGTTTAGGAAGAAATCAATTAATACCATATTAGAAGATGCAAAATCAGGTATGGGAGATGGTGAACATATTTCTTTAAAAAGGGTATTGGGTGTAAGGGATCTTACCTTTTTTGGTGTTGCAGCAGTTATTGGTGCAGGCGTTTTCAGTAGTATAGGAAAAGCCAGTTATGAAGGTGGCCCGGGAGTCATCTTCCTGTATATTTTTACTGCAATTGCCTGTGGGTTTGCTGCATTATGTTATGCTGAGTTTGCCAGTACAGTTCCTGTTTCGGGAAGCGCTTATACTTATTCTTATGTTGCATTTGGAGAAATTTTTGCATGGATCATTGGTTGGGATCTTTTAATGGAATATGCCATTGGTAATATTGCAGTGGCTATAAGTTGGAGCGATTATTTTACCAACCTGATGAATAAAGCTGGTTTGCATATTTCAAACTGGCTTACCATGGATTATGTTACTGCCCATTCAAGTTTTAAGGATGTTACAGGCTTATTGGCTCAAGGGCAAACACTGCAATCAATAGATCCGGTAATGGTTGATGGCTACAATGCCTGGTCAAATGCTCCGGTAATTGGTGGTCTGCATTTTATTATGGACTTACCGGCTTTCTGTATTGTAGCGCTTATTACAGCAGTAGTTTTTGTAGGTATCAAAGAAAGCCGCTCCATGAGCAACATCATGGTAATAATAAAGCTTTGTGTTATTTTCTTAGTGATTGTTTTGGGCGCTTATTACGTACATCCCGAAAACTGGAGCCCTTTTACTCCCAACGGGGTTGGAGGAATACTAAAAGGCGTATCGGCAGTTTTTTTTGCATACATTGGTTTTGATGCCATTTCCACAACAGCCGAAGAATGCAAAGATCCGCAGCGAGACTTACCGAGAGGCATGATATATTCACTCATCATCTGTACCATATTATATGTTTTGCTGGCATTGGTATTAACGGGGATGATATCTTATAAACAATTAAATGTTGGTGATCCGCTGGCATTGGTTTTTGAAGAAAGAGGTTTGCATTGGATTGCGGGCATTGTTGCATTCAGCGCCATAATAGCAACTGCAAGTGTACTGCTTGTATTTCAAATGGGACAGCCCCGTATTTGGATGAGCATGAGCCGTGACGGATTATTGCCAAAAATATTTTCCAAATTGCATCCAAAATTTCATACACCATCTTTCTCTACCATTTTAACTGGTTTATTTGTAGCAATACCTGCTTTGTTTTTAAATTTAAGT
>DAOLYC010000124.1:0-6840 GCA_035425605.1 Ferruginibacter sp. | reverse complement strand
AATTCCAGTGGATTTTTAATTTCCTTTCTTTCCTGTTGCATTTCCGGTTGCTGTGATGATTGTTGCTCCATGTTATCGGCCATATATGTATTGTTTTAATCTTTTAATTTATTAATGATATTTTAATCAAATGAAACAGAATTGGTGGTTGCAGAACGATCGCTATCAGATGAACTGCTTCCCGATGATCCTGACCCTGATTCAGATTCAATTCCAGCCCATCTATTTTCAATTGAAGTGGAATCTATATCAATTACATGTGATGAAATAGAAATTTTTAAAATCATAGGTATCGCCCCATCAGACATAAAGAACTGTTTCATATAAACACAAAATGCATGAGAAAAAGTAACCGTTTTTTGAGCGCTGCCTGCTGCATCTCTTCTTGAAAATTCTAACCTGCCATCTCTGTGGCCATTTGATACAATCCAGCTTATTAATGCATGATCTTCTCTGCCAGATTCTAAACTAATATCTATGATGCCTCCCCTAAGTCGGCCATTGGGTAAATTTTGTGCATCAACCGGACGTGTAAAAGAAAATTCGGCACTTAATACTGTAAATTCAGATTCTCCCACATATAATTTAGCAAGAAATGACATTATTCTTAGTTTATTTTTCTAAAAACTAAAACTCTATTACTTGTTACAATCACTTGTTGTTGTTAAGTTCGGCAACCATTCCCTGAATGGTATCAAGCAATGCTTTTTTTGCTTCCGGATCTGCTAATGCCGATTTTAATATCTTGTTTGATTTAAGCTGTTTAATTATCCTAAAATATTCTTCCTTTTGCGAAGCATTATCTTTTAAAAATTCACTCTGTTCGGTTATGCCTTTAACACCAAAATCGCCCAGGTTAGAAAAATGGAGTGTTTCTTTTTTTGTAATGCCTTCAGCATCTTCAAAATCTATGGAAACTTCGGGTTTATAATTTTCAAAAACCTGTTCTACAGTTTGTAACCCATGCACAATTTCTGGTTTTACAGGGGCATCCTTTGTAAGTTTTTCTGCCATCAGGGTTCTGTTCTGCGGTATATCTGCAAATGCCTCGCTGGCATCTGTTTTTACTTCGTTACCGCCAATACCATAATTATCTGCCATACAATAAGTTTTAGTAAATTAAAAGTACTGTTTTTTTTATTCAATTTTCCAAGTTAATTCTTTTTTTTCATTTAACTGTGCCGTTATCACTGAGCCTTTTTTTATTTCGCTGTTGATGATCATTCGGCTTAATGGTTTACGCAACGAAGTTCGAATAACACCTTTTAATGGCCGTACTCCATACTTGGGTGTAAAACCAAGATGTGCCAGGTGTTCCGCAGCTTCTTTAGTTACGGTTAGGGTGATTCCTTGTTGTTCTAATTGTTTAATCAAAGGTTTTAAATGAATATTAAAGATGCGAACTACATTTTCGATACTTACAGGTGCAAAAGGAATGATTTCAGTTACCCTGGCTAAAAACTCGGGGCGAAAATATCTGCTCATAATATCAAGCATATCTTCCGGTTTAGGTATTTCTCCTTTGTTGAAGGTTTCAATTATGTGTTCCGAACCTATGTTTGATGTAAACAAGATGACAGCATTTGAAAAATCTCCTTCCTTACCAAGCCTGTCATGCATTTTTCCTTCATCTAAAATTTGTAGAAAAATATCAAACACCGATGGATGTGCTTTTTCAATTTCATCAAATAAAACTATTGCATACGGTTGCTGACGTATTTTATTTACCAGCATACCTCCTTCTTCGTAACCAACATATCCGGGGGGTGCACCATATAATAAAGCTGCAGAGTGTTCTTCTTTAAATTCCGACATATCGAAACGGATTATAGAATTTTCATCCTGGAATAAAAATTCGGCAAGTGATTTTGCCAGTTCTGTTTTTCCGGTACCCGTAGGCCCAAGAAAAAAGAAAGATGCAATAGGTTGTCCTGCTTTATTTAATCCCGAACGGGATTCAAGTATTGCATCTGAAACTGTTTTTAATGCATGATCCTGGCCAATTACACGCTGGCGCAAATGGTTTTCCATATTAACCAGTCGCTGTTGTTCCTTTGTTTGAATTTTACCCAATGGTATGCCTGTAATATTGGCAACTACAGCGCTTAAATCTGTTGTATCTATTTGTGTTTTTTCGGTTGATGCAATTGTTGTAAGGCTATTAAACATGGAAGTTAAATAGCCAAGCATTTCGGTTTTGTCTATTATTTTATTAAATTCTTTTTCTTCGTTGTGGCGTGCCAGTAAAACGGGGCTAAAGCCTGTTTGTGCTTCATGATATAACCATCGTAATTGTTCTTCACCGGCATCATTTTTTATTTCATTTAATTTACCCGAAAATTTTGTTACGTCCTGTAAAGCCGTATCTGTCATCATACGGCTAACCGCCAATGTTCTGTCTAAAAGATCTATGGCTGAATCTGGCAATTTGCGGTCTTTAATAAATCGTTTGGCCAGTTTTATTGCTTCGGCAAAAACTGTATCATCAATACCCAGGTTATGATGTTTTTCATAGTGTTCTGCCTGGTTTCGCAGCATTTTTTCAGCAATGGATGCATCTGGCTCGGTAAGTTTCACCACTTCAAACCGGCGGCTAAAGGTTTCATCTTTTTCAATGCTTTTACGATATTCATCTAAAGTGGTGGTTCCTATAACTGTTAAAATACCTTTACTTAATTCGGCTTTTAAAATACTGGTTGCTCCGCCATTTGGATTGTTTTTATCAATATAAGTATGTATTTCATCTATAAATAAAACGGGCTTTTCAAAATTTGACAGGTCTTTTATTATTTTACGCAACCGATCTTCTATTTCGCCTTTATAAGTGGCGCCTGCCATTAATGCTCCGTTATCAATTTCGTAAATAGAAATATTTTGTAAATGTTTTGGTACCGCTTCATTGAGTACAGCCATTGCAAATCCATTTAGCAGGGCTGTTTTTCCCACACCGGGGTCGCCGGTGATAATTACATTTGATTTTGATTTACGGCTGATGATTTCACAAATCTGTCTTATCTCTTTATCTCTTCCTATCACTTCATAAAGTTCTCCTTCCTTTGCCTGTGCAAGTTTATCTATGCAATATTTACCAAGCGCTTCAAAAGATGCATTGGGCGAGGGCTTATTGAATGATCCGTTTGAATTACCGGTTGCATTACTTTTTTTTGCTGATGTATTTTGATACCATTGTAATAACTGAGCAGATGTAACCGGGTATGTTTTTAATTGTTCATAAGCAAATGAAACACCTGGTGTGGAAATTGCAATTAACAGACATTCAGGTTCAATTGAATGATATTGCATTTTTAAATGCAGGTGATCGGCCTCGTTGAATAAAGCTTCGCAACTTTCATCCGGACCAGGTTCGCCTGCTGGTTTTACTGAGCGTGGGTATTGTTCAATTCTAATTTCTGCCCATTCTTCGAGGTAATAAACATCCGTTCCATTGGTTTCCAAAAATTTTAATATTGGGAAATCCTTGTGTAAAAGTGCTTTTAATAAATGTGCAGCGCCATAAGATTCATGCATATTTTCTTTTGCCAATTGCGATGCAATGTGCAGGGCTTGTTTGGATAGTTCTGAAAAGGTATAATTGGTTAGTGTTGCCATAAATAAATATTAAAGTGCAGCTATTAAAAATAAACAATTAGTATTAAAAATGCGAACCTGTATTTTTCTTCGTATTGATTTTGTTTAAGGCCAAAACATTAATCTTCCAAAAGCACTCATTGATATTAAGGAAAACCCAATACCAGAAGAAGGAGGTAATGGCAGTACAATTGTACGTGGCAATACTGTTACCCAGTTTTCTATAGCATGTAAACTGTTTGAGGTAAACTGGAAATAATTTTCGCCCATGCCTAAACTTTCACCTGGGCTGTATGGCCCAATTTGTACACTAACCATGCTTCCAAAAGAAGCTTCTCCTACAAATTCAGAAAACCCTACATGATGATTGCTCCTGGTTCTAAAATTAACCCAATCGCCATAATCTGAACTTACATCGCCTGTTTCTCTATGTCCACTAGTTTCACTTGGCAATGGAACAGAAAGACCAGCAGTGGTTTGTAGCGATACAAATAAATAATCTCTCCTTTCATGTGTTGAGCGGTTTTCTATTTGAATCATTAATATTGTACTTCCTATTCCACCAGGTACATCCAGTTCATCTAATAATGCACCAATAACATCTGGCCCTGCTGGCTTTGCCCTCATGCGGAAACGATCGTATATAAATGCTGGCCTGGTGGGTTCGGGTGGATGATTAACTGTTCGCATGATAACTTCAACCGATCTAAATTGACTATCTTCTTCTATTTCGCCACGAGACCAGGTATCGCCAACATGTTCCATTCCAGTTATATGGCTACCTGAAACATAAGTAGAGAGGTGGGTGCGTACATTGCTAACTCTTTGCTGCGACAGTTCGATATTATGTTCGGCGCCACCAGTACGACTTGCATAGCCACGTAAAAAAACCCAAATCCTATCTACTGGTATCACTAAACCACCGCTTTCAATCATATTATGGCTAAACCAACGGTCTAAAGCATGTCTATGTTCTGCTTTAAGTGTTACGCCGTCAATATCAAAATTATCCAGATGCACCCACACTACATTATCGGCAGCGCTTGAGCGATGATCAATCCTTATTTCACCCGGCCCGGTTGGTATCATACTGTTTTTTTAAGCTGCCTTTTCTTTCTTCACTTCAGTTGTAGGCATTGCATTTTCTTTTTCAGTTTTACTTCCCTGGTTGTATTTATTCTCATCCAGGGTACATATATTATCATAACCTTTTGCTTTCATATAATTCAAAAATCCGGTTTGCTGGTCAATACATTGATGTATGGGACCAAAACTATTTTTTAGTGCCAGGTTATGAGCATTGTAAATGAGATAAAGGCTGTCAATCTTATCGGCCATTTTAAAATTATTCTTATCAAAATATCCTTTAATACGGTTCATTTCTGCATCAGTATTTGCAACTGATGTATTTAATTTATCAGGAAATTTTATTCCAATCTTTTCCAGTGGCTTTCCGGCTTTACCCATTAAGTTACCTCCAGTATAATCTTCGGTAAGTTTTTGAAGATTGAAAGGAATGAGGTTAACCAATTTTGCATAAAAATCTTTTTTTGATGGGAGCATTGGTAAAGTAAGGCAAGCTATGGCATCGGCCAGGTATTGTTTATGCTCTGCATCCATGTCTTTTACTTCATTTGTTTTTTCGGTGGCTTTTATAAGCAGGCTATTTACTTTAGTAATAAGCACAACCGACAAATCTGGTTCATTATTTTTTGCAGCTTCAACTGCTTTATCCATATAATCTTTATCAATATTCAGATAGGTGGGAGTATTGCCACCCGGTGCAAAAACTTTTTTTACAGCAGCTTCATCAATAATTTGTTTAGCCAAATCTTCGCCGCCTTTTGTATTTGGTTTTAAAACACCCAATGAACCGCCAATTGCATCAAACAAAGGGCAAAGACAATTTAAAATACCTGCCAGGTCGGATGGCCCCAGGGAGAGATTGGTATGCTTTGCACCATCTATAGCTTTATTCTTGATTTCTTCAATGGTTGCTTTTAATTCATCAACACATTTATTGGGAATAGCATCGTAACCTGAACTGATATTTTTAAAATCAGGTATCTCATCAAGTTTTATAAATGAAGTGCCTACATCAATAAGTTTTTTTATGAACCCGAGGATATCATCTATCAACCCTTTTATTTCATCTTTTACTTCATCAATCTTATCCAGGTCTTTTAATGCATCGGGGCCTGCACTAATGTGTAAGCCGCCTAAAACAATGGCAAGTATTTTTATCAGCCTCATTTTTACTTTTCCTACAGCCAGCGATAATACATTTTTGTTTGAATCTTTTATAAGAGAAAGTAGTTTTTCATTATCATCAAAAAAATCAATGGCATTTTGCGTAAGGTCGTATTGGTTGCCAAATGAAAAAACTGCTCCCTGTTTTTTCATACTGTTATTATTAATTACATGTACATTTTTAAACTGCGGCGCTGCCATGTACACGACTGTTTTTACAGCCCATTTTTCTGATTTAAAAGTGGCATCTTTTGCTAACAAATCGGTACACTCATTTACTACATTACCACCATGCCCCAGGCCAATGAAATGAATGAATGAAGTATATTTTTTCCATCCGTTCAATTTAGTTTTAATTTTTTCATTCAGTTCTTTAGCATCTTTTTTTCTGCCATCTGCATCGGTTGAACTGAACTCAAATTTTTCAACATCGCTATCGGGATTCATTTGTTGAATTCCATCTTTAATCTTATCCAGCATTGTATCCCAGCTTGAATAATCGTTATAATAAGTGTATTCTTTTTCTGAGTTGGTTTCTTTTTTTTCTTCGGTTAAAAACATATTGAGGCCGGGAATACTAGCGGCTGCACTTTCTATTGAACTAACCGCACTTTCAATTGGGTTGGTAATGCCACCTATAAGACTGGATGCTGATCCGGTATCTAAACCGGCAGAAGGTTTAAATCGCACCATCACCACCAGTTGCCTGGCATTAATTTGTTTGTGCGTTTCTTCTGTTTGCTCGCCTGCCATTTATTTTATTTATTTAAAAAACTAACCCTGCAATCGGCAGTTGTGTAACCCGAAAGTTGTGCTGTTTTTCCGCTGCTGTCTGTTTTGCCTGTATGTCTTTCACCATCATTTGTTTCAATTTCATAATTAACATCTGCTATACCATTTTCAGCTTCATCAACTAAAGTAAACTGGGCATTAAAATCATTTTGATCGGTTCTTTCAGCATTATCGTTATCTTCATTGGCTGCTTGTTCCAAAGCTTCTTTA
>DAOLYC010000123.1:0-6860 GCA_035425605.1 Ferruginibacter sp. | reverse complement strand
TATTTATAATTAAGTTTGCAGTTTAAAATATACCAATCAGTTTATATCAACCTGGTACAATACAAATTGTTTTCCATTAACCAGGATGGTGAGCGGGAAGGAATCTTCTTCTTCAAATATATAAGTAAAATTTAACTGCCCGTTTGTAAAAGAGAACGCTATTTCTTTTGTATTGTATCTTTTTCTGGAACCAGTACCAACTTCTACTTTAGTTATTTTGGCATCATCGTTGCCTAAAGTAAAAGTAAACTTAATTGGTCTATTGGCTTTAACTTTAAGAAATCCTTCTTCGGGTGATATTTTTTTCAGTCCCAGTTCAACTGCTTCGGGTTTTACTACAGGTAAATTAAAAAAATCTTTTTTGCTTTTAGGGCTGGGGCCTAGTTTCCAGGCGGTATTATCCGGGTAATGTTGCAGGTTAAAAGTTTCTTTATCAGTAAAAAAATATGCATCAGTAAAACTTTTGGTAAATGTTTTCATTTCAACATCTGTATAACCGCTTCCAAAAGCAGGATCCACATAGAACCAGCTATCGGGGCTTTCGCCCAATTGCACAACGGCCCAGCTATGGTTGATATCATTTCCCTTTTCGCCAATTTCATCCACATTATTTTTTATAAAACCATCAACAGTAAGACAACGAATGTTTGCATTGCTGCACATATCCTGGAAAAGCGAAGCAAAGCCAATGCCAACTGCTTTTCGGTGAAGCAATACTTCGGTTGGAGAATTTTTTGATATGTTGTTGGCCCTGGCTGCTTTTACATCATAGGTTATGTTACGGGCAATCCAATCGTAAATGGCACGAACTTTATCTATTTTATTAATGAATTTACTGGTTACAATGTTATTGATGGTTCCCATGCTCATACTGTCAAGCGGGCCGATACTTTTTATATAATTATCAACTGCAGTAAAATTAATATTGATGGTTTGGGCTGATAAATTAGGGCTTGTAAGAACAAATATAATGGGGCAGATTTTTCGTAAGAGATTTTTCATAACTTAAATGTAAGCATCAAAAAGTTAAAAAACTGCAAAGCATACTAATTAAAATCGGATAGTGTTGCCGTAAAAACACCCCGTTCCCTTTTTTTAAAGATGGCCTTCCAATTGCCTACATAACGTATAAGGGCAGGCACTAAGTATTCGCCGTATTTTGTCATCTCAACTTCCATACTTACTTTAAAATCGTACACTGCGGCATTGTAACTGAGTGTGTATGTACGAGCAACCACTTCATAAGTTTGATCATTGAACCAGGTTATCATTTCATCTATTATCACATCATCTTTACTTTGCAGTTTGGCTTTTTGTGTAAATACATAGCAACTGGTTTTATTATGAAAGGCCACATCAACAGCCATATCGTATTTGTTGGCCATATCATCGGCATAAATTTCTGTTTTATTACTGATGAATGGCAAACCGTTTATTCGTTTACCCGGATTAAAAAATAGCATCTTTAACTGCTCTTTGTTTTTTTCCATTCCACTTTTTCCCTTAGTGCTGAATGCTCTGCCTGTTACAATATTATCTTCACCACAAATACTGTCTTTAGTAAAAAATAATGAAGCATACATTTGTGCAGTGTAATAATTAAATTGATGATTTTCGTCGTACATATTGCCAGATACCTGTTCGCTTAGTGTTTGCATGGTACGGCAATTGTTAGTTCTTATCTGTTTTGTTTTACTGTGTAAACTGGCTTTGGGTTTACCATCAGCATCATTCATTCGTATGTCGTTTATGGCAGTATAGCCAAGTAGGTGCAGGTTACGAAATGCTTTATAAAAGGATGTATCGTTTTTTATCCTTTCAATAAATGCAGGTACATCTAATTTATTATTTACAACCACTTCGCTTAATGTGATAACTTTTTTCCCAACAGTTATGGTACTATCGCCCGTTGATTGTGCCATGCAAAAATTACAAATGCCCATGTAAAAAAAAGCTGTTATGACCTTTATTTTCATAACGGCAAAGTTATGATACTGTTTACTGCAAAAAATTAATCGTTATTTAGGAAACAGCATCCGGTAATCAACCTTTATTTTTCCTTTGGATATATCGTCCAGCTTACGTTTCATCAATTTACGCTTTAAAGGTTTTAAGTAGTCAATAAATAATTTACCTTCAATATGGTCGTATTCATGTAAAATTATCCTGGCAGTAATACCATTAAAAGTTTTGGTATGCGATTGAAAATTTTCATCTTCAAATTCAATAGTTACTTCTTCGTTTCTGTTTATATCTTCTCTTATTTTAGGAATGCTGAGGCAACCTTCGTTGTAACTCCATTCTTTACCATTTAAAGCAACTACCTGTGCATTAATGAAAACGCCTTTGTATCCAGGTGCATCAGGATATTCATCTTTTTCATCTTCTTCCTGGTTTTCAAAAATCTGCTCACTGTCCATAACAAATAAACGAACAGGAATATTTACCTGGGGAGCTGCCAGGCCAACACCATTACTGCCATACATGGTTTCCCACATATCAGCAATGAATTTATCCAGATTAGGATAATCAGGTGAAATTTCTTCGCAAACTTTGCGTAAAACCGGTGAACCGTATGCTACAATTGGTAAAATCATTTATATCTTAAATGTAATTTTGTTGCTGCAAATTTAACTTAATTAGTCATTTATTTGCTTGCATTTTTGTTAGTAAGCTTTAGATTGTAAATATTCTTGCAGCATTATGGTTGCAGCTATCACATCCACATTTTTTTTATCCCTTCGGTCTTTTTTTTTCATGCCCATTTCCAGCATGGCATTTTTAGCCATTTTGGAAGTATAACGTTCATCAACTGTTTTTAAAGGCAGCAAGGGAAATTCTTTTTGTATTTTTTTGATAACAGTTTCTACTAAAGCTGTTGCATGTGTATCAGAATCATCCCAATTTTTTGGCAGGCCGATGATGAGGAGTTCTACCGCCTCTTGTTGCAAATATTTTTTTAGCCAGGGGATGAGTTCATGCGAATTGATGGTATCCAAACCTGTTGCAATGATTTGCAGTGGATCTGTAACAGCAATCCCGGTTCGTTTGCCGCCGTAATCTATGGATAGTATTCGTGCCAAATTATCTTTTATCTATGATTATGTTAAAAATATATCCAGTATTACAAAAAAGGCAAAAACTAAAGATGCGATGCCATTAGTTGTAAAGAAAGCTACATTTACTTTACTTAAATCATTTGGTTTTACTAAAAGATGTTGATAAATCAACAAGCCACAAAAAAATATAACACCTACCCAATACCACAATCCAAAATGGCCGTACAGACCTGCAATAAGAATACTGATTGCAGATAGGAGGTGTAGCACATTGCTTACCAGTAACGCTTTTGACTTACCCAATGCTGCCGGGATGGAATGCAGTTTATTGGTTTTATCAAATTCTTCATCTTGTAAGGCATAAATAATATCGAAACCGCTAACCCAAAATAGTACAGTGAAAGAAAATAAAACAGGTAATAAGGCAAACTGGCCAGTAACAGCAAGATAAGCGCCAATTGGGGCAAGGCTTAATCCCACACCTAAAACCAAATGACATAAGGCTGTAAAGCGTTTTGTATAACTGTAAAACAATACAACAAACAATGCTACGGGTGATAAAAAAAAACAGATATTATTTATAAAGTAACAACAAATAACAAACAGTAAACTACAAATTATAACAAACCACAAAGCGCTATTAGATTTAATAATGCCTGCTGGAATTTCTCTTATTGAAGTGCGGGGGTTTTTTGCATCAAAATTTTTATCGAGCCAGCGATTAAAGGCCATAGCTGCAGATCGGGCAAAAACCATGCAGAGGATAACTAATAGGAATATCCATAAATTGCCCTGAAAAAATAATTTTGTTTTTTGAGTAACGGAAAGTTTCCAGGGTTCAAAAACTTTAATATGTGGAATTTTTGATAAAGCTTTTATTCCTAAAAAAAATCCAACCAATGCAAAAGGCATTGCAAAAATGGTATGCGAAAATTTAACCAACGAAAGATATTTTTTTAGTGCAATCATTTATAACTAATATTTTAAAATTCACAACTTTTTCCTAACAATCTCCCAAAGCACAACACCTGCTGCTGTTGCAATATTTAACGAATGTTTCATTCCTAACTGTGGTATTTCAATACAACCAGTGCATTGTAAAATAGTATCTTGTTCAACACCAGTAACCTCGTTGCCAAAAATAACAGCAATCTTTTCATTATTTTTCAATTGCAGGTTTTGCAGTTTATGGCTGTTCAGTGTCTGCTCAACAGCATACACAGTAAACCCATTTTCTTTTAATGTTTTGATGGCTTCTGTGGCATTGTTAAAATGTTTCCAGTTTACACTTTCTTCGGCGCCCAGCGCTGTTTTTTTTATTTCTTTATGTGGCGGAACACAAGTATAACCGGTAATATAAACGGCTTCCAGTAAAAATGCGTCGGCTGTACGAAATACGCTGCCTACATTGTAGGCACTGCGGATGTTTTCGAGCACAGCAATAACAGGCGTTTTTTCTGATTGTTTAAATTCTTCAACCGATTTACGGTTGAGTTCATCCATGGAAAGTTTTCGCATATCTTATGAACTCATTTCTCCCTGTAAAGAAGGGGTTTTAACTGCATTCTTTTTTTCGGAATAGTCTTTTGCAGCTTTTATAAAACTAACAAAAATAGGTTGTGGGTTTTCTACTGTACTTTTTAATTCGGGGTGATATTGAACGCCAATAAAAAAAGGATGATCTTTTAGTTCAACAATTTCTACCAGGCCTGTTGCAGGGTTTTTTCCACTGGGTATTAAACCTGCTTTTTCAAAATCATTAATAAATTTATTATTGAATTCCCAGCGATGACGATGGCGTTCACTGATTTTTGTGCTGCCATATATCTTATATGCCAAACTATCCTTTTTAATTTCGCAAGGATATGCACCCAGGCGCATGGTGCCACCTTTATTTGCTACATTTTTTTGATCTTCCATCAGGTCAATCACCGGGTGAGGGGTCTTTTCATTCATTTCTGTAGAGTGAGCATCTTTCCAACCCAACACATTTCTTGCATATTCAATTACTGCCATCTGCATACCCAGGCAAATACCAAAAAAAGGAAGTTGATTTTCACGGGCATGTTTTACTGCAATTATCTTTCCTTCCACACCACGATTACCAAATCCAGGTGCCACAAGTAACCCGTCTAAATCTTTAAGTTTATCCTGAACATTTTCTTCGGTAATAAATTCGCTGTGTACATTTACAATCTGTACTTTACATTCATTGATAGCGCCAGCATGAATAAATGATTCTAAAATTGATTTGTATGCATCCTGCAACTCAATATATTTTCCAATTAAGCCTATAGTAATTTTGCTGTGTGGATATTTTAGCTTATCCAAAAAGGCACGCCATTTGGTTAACTCAGGTGCAGCATAACCGTTAATCTCTAATTTTTTTAATACAATCACATCCAAGCCCTCCTGTAACATTTTAAGTGGTACTTCATAAATGGTGCTGGCATCCATTGCTTCAATAACGGCATTGGGTTTTACATTACAAAAGAGCGCAATTTTTTTCTTTAAATCTTCTGTTAAAGGTTGTTCGGTACGGCAAACTATTACGTTTGGTTTTACACCTTCCTGGCTAAGCATGCGTACACTATGTTGTGTGGGTTTTGTTTTTAATTCTTTGGCAGCTTTTAAGTAGGGGATAAGGGTAAGATGCACCACCATACAATCTTCTTCTGGCAGTTCCCACTGTATCTGGCGTACGGCTTCTACAAAAGGTAAACTTTCAATATCACCAACGGTTCCACCAATTTCGGTAATTACAATATCATATTTTCCATCATTGCCAAGCAACAGCATCCGTTTCTTTATTTCATCAGTTATATGTTGTATCACCTGCACTGTTTTTCCCAGGTAATCGCCAGCCCTTTCTTTATTGATTACTGTTTGATAGATGCGGCCGGTTGTAACATTATTGGCTTGTGAGGTTGGGATATTTAAAAAACGTTCGTAATGACCCAGGTCAAGATCGGTTTCGGCACCATCATCGGTTACATAACATTCGCCATGTTCGTAAGGGTTTAAAGTGCCGGGGTCAACATTTATGTAAGGATCAAATTTTTGAATGGTTACTTTTAAACCCCTTGCCTGTAAAAGTTTAGCAAGCGATGCAGCAATAATGCCCTTACCTAATGAGGATGTAACGCCACCGGTAACAAAAATATACTTAGCCATAAAAAAAAGTTTGCCAACCACTCCCTTATTTTACGGGAAGCCGATTGCCTGTTAATAAATATGACCAGAAAATTTTGGAATAAAATTGTAGAGGTCGGGCAAAGATAGGATGAATATTTGGGAGGAGGAAATTTGCGAATGGGTTTGTTTTAAAAAGTTGGGTTAAAAACTACAATTAAAGGCTTTTAACTTAACTTATAACAATAGTATTAATATTTTATTATACTTAATGTTATACTATTTCTTTTAGTTATACCTCAAACCAAAAAAATGTTTATGACATCTTTAATAAAAAATATTTTTCGATAGATAATTCCTAACATAATCATCCACCCCATCTTCCAAAGTATAGAATGCTTTGGTATAACCGGCGTTTTTTAATTTATCCATACAGGCTTCGGTGAAATACTGGTATTTATCCCTTATGTCTTCGGGCATATCAATAAATTCAATATTGGGTTGCATATCAAGTCCGGCAAAAGTTGATTTTACCAATGTATTAAAACTGCGGGCCTTACCGGTTCCTAAATTATAAATGGCAGAAGCCGGTTGGTTGTTCATTAGCCAGGTACAAACAGCCACTATATCTTTAACATAAATAAAGTCACGTAGTTGTTCGCCATGCTG
>DAOLYC010000122.1:0-6883 GCA_035425605.1 Ferruginibacter sp. | reverse complement strand
CCTTGTAAAAGTTTATTAGATGCTTATTATATACAGAAAAAGAACATGCAGGAAATAGCTGTTGATTTTGGTTATACCAATGCCGACAATGCCAAAACCCAGAAATACAAATGCCTGGTTAGGTTAAAAAAGTTATTTTTTGCTCAATATAAAAATGGATTGTAACATGGATGAATTATTGCTGATAGAAACTGTTGAGCGTTACCTGAAAGGAGAAATGACGCAAAAGGAAAAAGAGTTTTTCGAAGAAATACGGAAAAACAACCCTGCTGTTGACCAAATGGTGGTTGAGCATACTTTTTTATTTCATGAATTAGAAAAGCAAGCCAATATAAAAGCCTTTAAACATTCTTTATACGAGGTAGAAAATAAACTGGCAGAAGAAGGTATCATCAATAAATCTCAATTAAAAGGAAAAGCAAAAGTTGTTTTCCTTTGGAAGAAATACAAACGCAATATTGCTGTAGCAGCATCTATTGCCGGTTTGGTATCAATAGTTACTACTGCTTTAATTAGTTCTTATAATAATAATTTGGGTAAATCAAACATCACTTACCTGATTGATAAGATGCAGGTAACCGAAAGGAAAGTTGCCCAGTTAGATCATACCATTAAAGAAAAAGCCAGGCTCGAAAGTCCGACTAACCCTAATTACAGAGCCACCGGTTTTTTAATTGATGGAAAAGGATATATAGTTACCAATGCACACGTGGTAAGCCGTATGAAAACAATTTATGTTGAAAACAATAAAGGCGAATATTATACTGCAGAAACAATTTTCACCGATCCCAATTCTGACCTGGCAGTTTTAAAAATTAACGACACTGCATATAAAACAGTGTACAGCCTGCCATATTCAATAAATAAAACCAATTCAGATTTAGGAGAGCAGATATTTACTATGGGATATCCCCGTAACGAAATTGTTTATGGCGAAGGCTATGTAAGCGCCAAATCGGGTAACGAAGGTGATTCAACTGCTTACCAGGTTTCTGTTTCGGTTAACCCTGGTAACAGTGGAGGGCCGGTACTTAATAAAAATGGCGAAATTATTGGCATCATCACTTCTAAAAATTCATCTGCCGATGGTGTTGTATTTGCAGCAAAATCTAAAAATATTTACAAAATTATTGAAGCCGCAAAAAAGAACGGCGATACTACCAATATTAAATTACCTAACAATACAGGATTGAGAGGACTAGACAGGGTTCAACAAATTAAAAAGATGGAAGACTTTGTATTTATGGTTGTTGGAAATTAATAAATCCTGAAAACTTTTAAAAAGCCGTACAATTTAACCTTGTATGGCTTTTTTTATATTATTGATTTATTAAAGCAATAGCTTAACGATAATAAAACAGGGTACTATGCCCATAGTGAGGCAGGATATTCGCCATTGGCCACAAGCTTATCAACAGAAGCTTTCACCACTGGTGCATCTTCTTTATAGGTAACGCCAAACCATTTTGATGCTGTGGGAATAACATTGATATCTCCTCCCCTGTTATCCATAAAATCTTCGGCAATGATTGGAATGAAAAATTCGGCTTTAAGATTGGTGCTATTCTCTTTAACAAAATCTAAAAAAAGTTTTTCTGTAAAAGAGAATAAAGAAGGATGGAAACACCAAAAATTCATTGATACGCTAGAAGCGGAAGGTACCGTATGTTTTCCATCTTCATCTTCAAAAATAATGATGTTGCCTTCTTTATAAATTTTTGTTCTTTCTTTAATACTTACCAGGTTTTGGTTTTCATCAACCTGGCAAACACCACGGCTTACCGAGCCATGATCGCTCAATGTTTTCTCCAACGCATAACCAATGATGGAATATGTTTTTTCGTTACACTTATTCATTAAAAATCCGGCAGCTTTTAAAAAAGCATCCCTACCATAAAAATCGTCTGCATTTATTACTGCAAATGGTTCTTTAATTACATCTTTAGCACAAAGCACTGCATGGCCTGTACCCCAAGGTTTGCTGCGCCCGGCAGGAACCGTAAGTTCACCCAGGTAAGCATTCATTTCCTGGTACACATATTCAGTTTTTATTTTCCCCTTTAACTTTGGTTCAAATATGGCTTTAAACCCTTCTGCAAAATCTTTACGGATTATGAATACCACTTTTTCAAAGCCCGCTCTAATAGCATCGTAGATGGAATAATCCATGATGGTTTCTCCATTTGGGCCAAATCCTTCTGTTTGTTTCATGCTTCCGTAACGGCTTGCCATACCTGCGGCTAATATTAAAAGAGTTGGTTTCATTTATATTTATTTACAATAACAAAATTTAATTACCGATTTTTGCAGTGCAAAAATACTGCAAACCAATAAATTTTACCTTATAAAGATGAATTTAGACATTTTGAAACCCCCTGTTGAAAAATTAAGTGATACATTATTTGAAGAAAAGGAAGTGAATGTTTTTATGTGTAGGTTAGATAAAGTTCATCCTATATTATCGGGCAATAAAATATACAAGCTTCATTATTTTTTACAAGAAGTTTTAGAATCGGAAAATGCTTTAGAAAAATACAACCGTACTATATTAACTTTTGGCGGAATTTATTCAAACCATCTTGCTGCAACCGCTTATGCCTGCAAAATGCTGGATATAAAATGTATTGGTGTTGTACGTGGCCAAAGACATCCTAAATCAACACATACATTAAAACAATGCGAAGCCGATGGTATGCACTTGCATTTTGTAAACAAACTTAAATACCAGTTTAGAGATACAATGGGTTTTCAGGATGAAATGACTGATATGTTTGGCAAATGCCTCATCATACCCGAAGGCGGCTATCATCCCATGGGTACTAAAGGAGCTTCGCTGATAATGGAAGCCTTTAACTTTAAAAAATATTCACACATTTGCACTGCTACCGGTACTGCTACTACGTTAGCCGGCATACTTACCGCAGTTCCATCAACTATAGAAATAATTAGCGTACCGGTTTTAAAAAATATGACAGACATTAACGATAGACTGAAATACCTGGCTCCGCAACTTTTACATACAAATAACTTACAGATACTGGATAATTACTATTTTAATGGCTATGGAAAAAGAGATGACAACCTTTTTGCATTTATGAACCAATGCTGGCTTAATTATAAAATACCACTCGATTTTGTTTATACCGGTAAGATGATGTACGCTGTGATTGAAAGTATAAAAAAAGATTTTTTTAAAAGAGGTAGCGAAATTTTATGTTTGCATACAGGAGGTTTGCAGGGAAATATATCCTTACCTTTAAACACTTTATTATATTGATGTTGGTGTATGCGTAGAATTTATCTATTACTGATAGTAGGTCTTTATTTTCCCGGAGGCATTCTTATTGCCCAGGAAATATTGCCAGGGTTTACAGTAAAAAATAATAAATCAAAAATTTCGGTAAGCTGGCAAAATAAATACAAGCAAAACATAAAAAGCATCAGCATACAACGCTCTTACGACAGCACTAAAAATTTTTCAAGCATTTATACATTGCCCAACCCCTCTGATGCAGTTAACGGATATATGGATATTCATGCTCCTTATACTAAAATGTATTACAAGCTGTTTGTTGTTTTCGATTCAGGTGAATATATATTTACTGCTGTTAAAAAACCAGAAATTGACAACCGGTTTGATTTAACATCCTCTATAAAAAAAATAAGAGATGAAAACAACAGAATTAAAGACAGTATTGAAAAAGCCAACAGGCCTGTAAAAATAACAGCACAACCAAAGATTAAAGACACTACAGAAAAAACCAACAAGCCCGAACCTGTGCTACCAGTTAAAGAAGAAGACCTGGCACCAAAGAAAGATGTAATAACATACCCAAGCAAGCGCATCTTTACCGATAAAAACAATAATATAAACATTATATTACCTGATTATAAGACCAACAGTTATGTGATTAAATTCTTTGATGAAAACTATAAACATCTTTTTGACCTAAAACATATTAACGAAGGTTTCCTAATTTTAGAAAAGTTTAATTTCAGGCATGCCGGATGGTTCTTTTTTGAAATATATGAAGATGGAGGACTGTTTGAAAAAAATAAGATATTTATTCCTAAAGATTAGCTTATCAGCTCGGAATTAAAAACAATTTCAAAATTCTTTTTTATTTTTTCTTTTACTTCATCATAATCAAGTAAATGCCCTAATTCTTTTTGCAATGATGTTACCTGTTTATCTTTAATACCACAGGGGATTATGTTATTAAAATAATCAAGGTTGGTATTTACATTCAAAGCAAATCCATGCATGGTTATCCACCGGCTACACCGAACGCCTATTGCACATATTTTTCTTTCGCTGCCTACAGATCCTGTATCTAACCACACACCGGTTTCGCCTTTGCTTCGTTCGCCTTTTAATCCATATTCGCCAATGGTTAAAATAATCACTTCTTCCAGGCTTCTCAAATATCTACCAATATCTGTGTAATAATTTTCCAAGTCAAGAATGGGGTAACCAACTATCTGTTGCAAACCATGAAAAGTTATATCGCCACCACGGTTGGTATTAAAAAAGGCAATATCATTTGCAGCTAAATCCTCATCGCTCATCAGCACATTTTCTTTTTTTCCACTTTTTCCTAAAGTATATACTGCCGGATGTTCGCACAACAAAAAATAATTTGTTGTGTGCAAATTGGAGGCATCATTAATGTTGTGATGATTATCGCAACCCTTTTCATCCTTACGAATTGCAGATTTTATCTTTACATTCTGCTGTAATAGTGATTCCTGGTAATCCCAGGCGCTTTTATATTCAATAATCCCTAAATCTTTAAATATCACTTTCTGCTTATCCACAACAATGTTTTAATTTGCAAAGATAAATGAACAATACGAGCAACAATAATCATGGAAGAAGAAATAGAAATAAGTGAATCGGAAGAATTGTACGAAAAGCTGGCAATCAATATTGACAAAGGCCAGGAGCCTTTACGTATTGATAAATTCCTGATGAGCCGTATTGAAGGGGCCACACGTAATAAGATTCAGCAGGCAATTGATAATGAAATGGTTTTGGTAAACGATAAGCCAGTTAAAAATAATTATAAAGTAAAGGCTTTTGATAAGGTGATTGTTTTTGATAACCGATCGCCTGAAAGTTCCGATATCATTCCAGAAAACATACCGCTTAATATTATGTACGAAGATGATGCCCTGCTCATCATTAATAAACCGGCCGGTATGGTTGTACATCCCGGCAGTGGCAACCCCAATGGCACTTTAGTTAATGCAGTAGCCTGGCATTTAAAAAAACAAAATCCACATTTAGATGAAACACAATTGCCCCGGTTTGGCCTGGTACACCGTATAGATAAAAATACAAGTGGCTTATTGGTTATGGCCAAATCACAAAAAGTAATGAGCGATTTGGCAAAACAATTTTTTAACCATACAGTACACCGCAGGTATATTGCATTGGTATGGGGCGATATGGAAAAAGATGAAGGCACAGTAATTGCCCATGTAGGCAGGCACCAGCGCTTTAGAAAATTATTTACAGCATACCCCGATGGCGAATTTGGTAAAGATGCTATAACACATTACAAAGTGCTGGAACGCTATAATTATGTTACGCTTATTGAGTGCAGGCTTGAAACTGGCCGCACACACCAGATACGGGTACACATGCAATTGATAGGGCATCCACTTTTTAATGATGATTTTTATGGCGGAGACAGAATTGTAAAAGGCACTGTATTCACCAAATACAAGCAATTTGTAGATAATTGTTTTGCTTTATGTAAAAGACAGGCGCTACATGCAAAAGAATTGGGTTTTATACACCCCGTTACTTTACAACAAGTATTTTTTGAAAGCGAACTGCCCGATGATATGAATGCGGTGATAGATAAATGGAAAAAATATATTGGTCATAAAGAAAAATAAAAAAGATAAAGTAACATGCCCAATGAAATAATAAGGCAGGAAAAAGAAAAATTTGAAGCATTATTTCAACATGCTTCAATGGGTATTTTAGTGGCCGGAGCCAATGCACAAATACAAATGGTTAACCACTTTTTGCTAAAGCAATTTGGTTATGAAAATGAGTATGAACTTATCGGTAAAAAAATTGATGCCCTGATTCCATCCCGCTATCATGCCCAACATCAGCATCATCAGCATAACTACAATAAAAATCCGCAACCCAGGCCAATGGGTGTTGGCAAAGACCTTTATGCCGTAAAAAAAGATGGAAGCGAATTTCCGGTTGAGATAAGTTTGAGCAATTACTCCATGGGCAATGAGAGTTTTACCATTGCTTTTATTAGCGATATAAGCATAAGAAAAGAATTTGAAAACACCGTACAACAACATCAGCATAAATTAAATGAAACCAATAAAAAGATTGAAGAGTTGAATAACGAATTGGAGCAAAAAGTAGAATCCAGGACTAAAGAATTACAAGCAGCACTTGCAGCGCTCGAAACTTCAAAAGACGAACTTACCAAAGCTTTGAGCAAAGAGAAAGAGCTTAGCGACCTAAAGAGCCGATTTGTTTCAATGGCATCGCATGAGTTTAGAACTCCTTTAAGCACCATACTTTCCTCAGCTTCGTTAGTGGCAAAATATACCGAAGCCGAACAACAGGAAAACCGTACTAAACATATTCTTCGTATCAAATCATCGGTAAATAATCTTACTAATTTATTAAATGAGTTTTTATCAATAGGGAAAATAGAAGACGGGAAGATTACTGCCAATTATTTTGAATTTAACCTCAAAGAGATGTTAGCAGTATTGAGTAATGAAATGGAAGCTATTGCAAAAAATGAGCAACAAATAAAATTTATTTACACCGGCGACGAGCATGTTATTTCCGATCCATCCTTGTTAAGAAATGTAGTTACCAACCTGTTGTCTA
>DAOLYC010000121.1:0-6910 GCA_035425605.1 Ferruginibacter sp. | reverse complement strand
TCTTTGATGGCAAGAACAAAGAATATGGAGCATATCAATTGCGTAAGTCGTACAAAAAAACATTAACAAAGGCATTAATAATTACAGGTTTGGCCTTATTGTTAATTGTGTTTGGTACTTTACTTGCAAACTTTGTAGAAAAAAACTCAAAAAAAGAGTTTAAGGTAGTAGATACCGAAATGGCAAAAATAAAAGCGGAAGAGCCACCGCCACCCACACCGCCACCGCCACCGCCACCACCAGAACCACCACCACCACCAGAAATTAACCAGGTTAAATTTACACCTCCAAAAATTGTAAAAGATGAAGAGGTTAAACCCGAAGAAAAAATTCAGGAGATAAAAGAAGACCAGGTTATTAGTACTAAAACTGTGGAGAGTGAAAATAAAGTACAAATTGTACAAGCACCGGTTGAAGAAAAAGGTACTCAGGTTGTTGAAGTAAAAAAAGATGATGACGAAAATAAAATTTTCACAAAGGTTGAACAAGAAGCACAGTTTCCGGGTGGTGAAGATGCATGGCGTAACTATCTTCGCAAAAATTTGAACGCAAGTACACCAGTTGACTATGGCGCAATTGGTGGAAAATATACAGTAATAGTAAAGTTCATTGTGAGTAAAGATGGAAGTTTAAGCGATGTAAAATGTGAGAATGACCCTGGTTTTGGTATGTGCGAAGAAGCCGTGAGAGTTATTAAGAAAACCAAGAACTGGACACCAGCACTTCAAAACGGACGTAATGTAAATGCTTACCGCCGTCAGCCAATTACATTTGTAGTTGAAGATAATTAATAACTTTTTAAAAATTCAATCCCCTGGTTTTACCAGGGGATTTTTTTTAACCTGATAATTTTAATACTAAAAGAGGTTATATTACTAATGTTGAATTAAGTATGTTAATCAGCACAATATTTTTATTCAAATTAATACCTTATAATTTTCTGTAAACATTTTCAGCATGGTATCTTTGTTCCATGACAAATCATATTGAGGCATGGGATGATACAATAGTAGCTTTGGCAACTGCACCTGGCATGGGAGCCATTGCAGTTATAAGGTTAAGTGGCAACAAGGCAATTGATATTATTAACGAACTTTTTCCCTCAAAAAATTTACTTAACCAAAAGTCGCATACGCTTCATGTAGGCATCATTAAATTTGGTATTGATGACATTGATGAAGTGGTAATTTCTATTTATAAAAATCCTAAAAGTTATACCGGAGAAGATGTAATAGAAATTAGCTGTCATGGTAGTCCATTTATACAACAAAAAATTATTCAGGCCTGTATAAGCAAAGGTGCAAGGCTTGCTAAAGCAGGCGAATTTACAAAACGAGCTTTTCTAAGTGGAAAATTAGATCTTACACAAGCAGAAGCAGTAGCTGATATTATTGCATCCAATACGTTGGCTTCGCAAAAATCAGCACTACACAACATGCGTGGAGGCTTTAGTGAAATTTTAAAAAATTTAAGAGAAAACCTCATCCAGTTTTCGGCATTGTTAGAGCTGGAACTTGATTTTAGTCAGGAAGATATAGAGTTTGCAGACCGTAGAAAGTTATATGAACTGATTGAAACAGCCGAAACTATTACTAAAGACTTGCTACAATCTTTTCAATTAGGAAATGTTATAAAAAATGGAGTAAGTGTGGCCATTATAGGTAAACCTAATGCAGGTAAAAGCACTTTACTCAATGCCTTGTTGAATGAAAATAGAGCCATCGTTAGTGAAATTGCAGGCACAACAAGGGACACAGTTGAAGAAACGATTAATATAGATGGCATTCTTTTTAGGTTGATTGATACGGCAGGAATAAGAGAAAATAGCACCGATGTGATTGAGTTAATTGGTATTGAAAAAACGAGAGAAAAAATATTACAATCAGATGAAGTGATTTACCTTTTTGATGTAAATACAGAAACGGTTGAAGATATAGAAACAGCTAAAAAACTGATTGAACATGCTAACAAGAATTTTATTTTAGTTGGCAACAAATCAGATTTAATGGATGAAAAAAGGATGAAAGAATATTTTTCAAATTACGGTATCATCTACATTTCTGCTAAACAACTCTTTAAAATAGATGACTTAAAAAGAATTCTGGTAAATAAAGTTGTACAGGGTAATATAAATACAGAAGACACAGTAATTACCAATACCCGCCATTTTGAAGCATTAGAGGAAGTACACAAATCTCTTTATGATATAAAAACAGGGCTTGATGATAATATATCAGGCGATTTGTTAGCACTTGATATTCGTCGTTGCCTGCAATATATTTCAGAAATAACAGGAGATATAACCAATGAACACGTGTTGGACTATATTTTTTCTAAGTTCTGTATCGGAAAATAATCAGGCTCTCATATCAACTTTAAATGCAAGACTCAAATAAGAGAAATATTTTCCTTGTGTGTTGTCTGTAACAGCAACCCATTCCTGTCCGTTTATATCTGTTTTGTTATTTGCACTGCTTGCTGCTTCGCCAATACCAATTAATGCATCATCGCTTTTCAATTTAAATGCATAAACCTTTCCTTTATGTAGCTGTAAACCCGTCAATGGAAATGCAACCCATTTACCTGTCGTGTCTGCAGTAAACTCAACTTTTGAATTGGCCATTACAGGCCCCCATATTTTTCCTTCGGGATTAAATTCATGTATTGTTAAATCAATGGTGCCTTTTTTGGTAACATGGTTTGACAACACTTCAATACAATCTAACTTACCTTCGGTAGGGCAAACAAATGTTTGACCTGTAATACGATCTTTTGTTTCGCCTTGATTGTGCCCAACCCATGATGTTGAATTATTTTTTACTTGTTGTACCACCGCTGTTACCGATGTATTTGATTGTACATTTTTCATACGAATTAATTTAAAGTTTAAATATGGTTAGTAATTTATTTAAATTAATAACAACATTTTGCCCCTTATGTTATAATACACTTTGTTAAAAAACTTTAAATGGTATAATAATTATATGCTTTAAAGTGATGAAGTACAAAAAATACAGGCAGGTGTTAAAATTTAAAATATACGAATAGTCGTCCAAAGTTTTTACTGTCGTTTTCTATGCGTTGGTATAATGGCTTAATATGAGGCAAATTTAAAAACCGGTGAACTTTCTTTTTTAACTGTCCACTTCCCTTACCGGGTATAATTTCAACTTCTTTTATTTTTTTAGCAATAGCTTCTTCAAATGCCTGTAACAATGCTTTATCAATTGCTTTGCTGTTATTGTAAATATCGTGCAAATCAACTTTTATTTTTGCCAATGAATCAATCGTTTAATAATGAAAATTTTTTAAAAGGAAATATTATTTACTAGTTTGATACCCAGATACTATTTTATTAGCAGCTTTATACCATTCTTTTCAAAATTTATTTTGCGTTGCTTGTACAAATTGCCAGTTGTCATTTTAAAAGTTTTTTTACTCATACCAAAAAATGAATAAATGTCTTCAGCATCACTTTTGTCGTGATATGGAAGAAAACCATTGTTTTCATTCAAAAGCCTTAGAATTTTTTCCGTTGAGTCTTCCACCCGGTTGTAACCAGGTTTACCGGCAGCCACATCTATTCGGTAACGGTCCTTTCCGGTCTTATCTTCGGGATATATTTTTTTGATAAAACCTGTAAATGTATCGCCAACGGTTATGTTTTGATAAATTTCATTATGATGCAAAACACCGGTATGTTTATTGTTGATGATGACTACATAACCAATATCTGTACGGCGGTACACAATCAAATTAACTGTTTCTAGTTCTTTTACTGTTAGTTCTTCATTACTAAGGTATGATGAAATCTTTTCGGTGGCTGTAAGCCTTCCTGTTCGTTCATCCAGGTAAATTTTTACCAGGTATTCGCCATTTGGAATCATTTTATTTTGTTGTTTCGCAACCGGAACAAAAAGGTCTTTCATTAATCCATTATCTAAAAAAGCACCTTGCGCTGTTACATTTACAGCTTTTAATTTTACAATGTCTCCTAATATACCTTTTGGTTTTTGAGTGGTTGCTATTAACCTGTCCTCACCATCATGATATAAAAAAACAACAATTTCATCACCAGGTTTTGTACCTGTGGGAACAAAACGTTTAGGTAATAAAATACCATCGCCTCCATCATCGAGGTAAACTCCAAAATCAACTTCTCTAATTACTTTTAAAGTATTGTATTTGCCAATTTGTACCATACAAAAAATTGTTTTATAAAGGTAAGCACACTCAGTTTTATAATGTTGATAGGTTAAAATTGCTTTGCATCATCTTGTTGAAAACTTATATTCGGTTTTTTGCCGATAAATTGATCCGGGCCTCAATATTGTATTGGGATAATCAGGCTCATTGGGACTGTTGGGAAAATGCTGAGTCTCCAGGCAAATAGCGCCATGTTTATTAAACATTTGCCTTTCTGCACCATCAATAACCGTGTTATGTAAAAAATTACCAGAGTATAGTTGAAGGCATGGTTCGGTTGTAAACACTTCCATCAATCGCCCGGAAGACGGATCATATAATTCAGCAGCAATAGCGTTATCCTTTTCTAAAACCATGTTATGGTCATAATTATCGGCAAGTTTATTAATATCGGTGCCAATTTTTTTGGCAATAGAAAAATCTAACGGGCTATCTTTTTCGATTATTGTTAGTTTTGATATATCTGAACCAAATAGTGGCGGTGTAAATTGTTGGGCATTTATATACAATATGTGATTTAAAACATCTGGTAATTTGCCTGCAGATAAATTGAAATAACAATGGTTGGTTAAATTTACCGGTGTTGCCATATCTGTTTTTGCTACATACTCAATAATTACGGCATTGTTGTTTGTAAGTGTGTACTTCACTTCTACTTGCAAGTTACCCGGATACCCTTCTTCGCCATCTTTGCTTAGGTATGCTAATTTTATACTGTTGTTTTCCGGTTGTTTTTCAACCTGCCATATAGCTTTGTCAAATCCTTTTATTCCTCCATGCAGGTGGTGTAAGCCAGCATTAGCGGCCAATTTATATTCCTTACCATCAAGTATAAAACTAGCATTGGCAATGCGGTTACAAAACCTGCCTACAATACTACCAAAATATTGTACCCCGTTTTTTATATACCCTTCAACCGAATTGAAACCTAATATCACATTACCTGCTACACCGTCCTTATCTTTTGTTATTATCTTAATAATAGTGGCGCCATAATCAATAATAGAAACCTGCATTCCTGTGATATTGGTTATTGTGTAAGCAGTTACGGCTTTACCTTCTACACTTCCAAAGGGAGCTTCAGTAATACTGGGATTTCTATTCATAAATAAAGTTTACCAAAACATTGTAAATAATGCAACTAATATAGCACATACAATTACTGCACCTGCAATAAATGATGTTTCCATTTTAAACATGGTCTTATCTATTTCCAGCGAATGCGGTTTAACTCCTTTGCGGTTATCAATTTTACTAATTATGAACATACCTGCTATGCAAAGTAAAAACACAAATCCCATCCTGTCTAAAAAAGGAATTTCAAAAACACCGGCTGCATTTGCTTTTGAAAAACCAGATTGTGCCAAAAACGAAAGATCCACCATACCCGGTAAAAATTTAAAAAGTACCGATAATACAAATCCACCCAATATGGCAAATAATGCTGCATTTGATGTTGTTTTTTTCCAGAAAAAACCAAGTATGAACATAGCAAAAATTCCCGGTGAAACAAAACCGGTATATTCCTGTATGTATTGAAATCCTTGTTTTCCTTCACCCATCAGGTTTTCTCCCAGAGCCAACGATAATATGATGGCAAGTATCATGGAAACAATAACCGACACTTTACCAACCGAAACTAATTTTTTCTCGTCTGCATTTTTATTAATGGCCTTTTTATAAACATCTAACGAAAATATTGTAGCAATGCTATTTGCTTTTCCTGCAAGAGAAGCAACAATAGCTGCTGTTAGCGCTGCAAACGATAAACCTTTTAAGCCTGTTGGTAACAGATTTAATAAAGAAGGGTATGCTTTGTTTACATCTACAATACCTTTTGAATCGAGCATTTCTGTTTGAAACATTCCTTGCTGATACAACACATAGGCAGCAATACCAGGCAATACCACTATTACAGGCATTAAAAGTTTTAGAAAAGCTGCAAATAAAATCCCTTTACGGGCAGTGGGTAAACTGGCACCTAAGGCACGTTGTGTAATATATTGATTGCAGCCCCAGTAATTTAAATTAGCTATCCATAAACCACCTAATAAAACCGTAAGGCCGGGCAAGTCCATATAATTTTCATTATCTTTTTTAAATATCATGTGAAAATGATCGTTTGCCTGCGTGGTTAGTTGGTTAAACCCATTTATTAATCCAGACTGACCGGATTTTTCTGCTACCAGGTTAAGGCCAATATAAGTAGCAGCCAGCCCGCCTAAAATCAAAAAGAAAACTTGTATTACATCAGTATATCCAATAACCTTCATGCCGCCCAATGTTATAAAAATTGAAAACAGTGCCAGTAAGCCAATACAAATGGTTATATCAACACCTGATATGCCATGAATAGCCAATGCACCCAGGTAAAGTATAGACATAAGGTTTACTACTATATAAAGCATGAGCCAGAATATTGCCATAATCATAGCTACTGTACCATTATACCGCTGGCTTAAAAACTGCGGCATGGTATAAATTTTATTTTTTAAATAAACGGGAATAAAAAATATGGCTACAATGATAAGCGTTGCTGCAGCCATCCATTCATAAGCAGAAATAGCGAGCCCCATTTTAAAACCACTGCCACTCATTCCAATGAACTGCTCGGCAGAAATATTTGATGCTATCAATGAAGCGCCGATTGCCCACCAGGTAAGTGAACCTTCAGCCAGAAAAAAATCATGCGAAGCAGAAATGG
>DAOLYC010000120.1:0-6937 GCA_035425605.1 Ferruginibacter sp. | reverse complement strand
CACAGCCGGCAGTGGTGATGTACTAACTGGTATTTTAACAGGTTTGTTAACCCAGGGATACCAACCTGAACAGGCAGCAATTGTAGGAACTTATTTACATGGGTTAGCCGGTGATATTGCTGCCAGTATTTATTCAATGGAATCGATGGTTGCAAGCGATATAACTGCTTGTTTGGGACATGCTTTTAAGCAGATTCAATCCTGAACTGTGGCAAAATTAAATGTGGCTTTCAATATTTCTTATTGTTATACCAGAAGTTTACAAATTCTCAAGCTCTAATTCCTGTTTTTCACTTCATTTGCCCTATTTTTGCCGTCCAAAAAACAGGACAAATACTACTTATGGACAATTTATTGTTTTATGCCGTTCCCGCAATGGGATTTTTAGGTTTGCTTTACACTTTTATAAAGTTTAGTTGGGTAAGCAAACAAGATGCCGGTAGCGACCGTATGAAAGAGATTAGTAATTACATTGCCGAAGGTGCAATGGCTTTCTTAAAATCTGAATGGAAAATACTAGCTTATTTTGTGGTGATTGTTGCTTTATTGCTTGGTTTTATGAGCCAAAGTAATACTCATTCGCACTGGAGTATTGCCATTTCATTTATTTTAGGTGCTATTTGTAGTGCAACTGCTGGCTACATCGGTATGAAAGCGGCAACAAAAGCCAATGTACGTACAACACAGGCAGCTAAAACTAGCCTTTCAAAAGCGTTAAATGTATCTTTTACCGGTGGCGCAGTAATGGGGTTAGGCGTTGCCGGTCTTGCTGTTTTAGGACTTGGTGGATTATTTATCATTCTTAAACATTTTTTTGCACCCGGTACAGATTCAAATCCAGAAGGTATGTTGCGTACTATTGAGGTATTGACAGGATTTAGTTTAGGAGCCGAAAGTATTGCTTTGTTTGCCCGTGTTGGTGGTGGTATTTATACAAAAGCAGCCGATGTTGGCGCCGATTTAGTAGGTAAAGTAGAAGCTGGAATTCCGGAAGATGATCCAAGAAACCCTGCAACCATTGCAGATAACGTAGGCGATAATGTAGGCGATGTGGCCGGAATGGGTGCCGATTTATTTGGTTCTTATGTAGCTACAGTTTTAGCAACCATGGTATTGGGACAAGAAACCATTGCAACCGGAGATAATTTTTATGGCTTATCTCCTATTCTATTGCCAATGTTAATTGCCGGTACTGGTATTATAATTTCTATTATTGGTACCTTCTTTGTTCGTATTAGCAATAATGCTGGTTTAAATACAGCCACCGTTCAAAAAGCGCTTAACATGGGTAACTGGGGCTCTATGATATTGGCTGGTATTGTATCTGCAGCATTAGTTTATTATATACTTCCTGTAAATATGGAGTTGCGTGGGCACGAATTTACACGTAATGGTGTGATGGGTGCTATTGTGGTAGGCCTTGGTGTGGGTGTTTTAATGAGTATTATAACAGAATATTATACCGCAATGGGCAAACGTCCTGTATTAACAATTATCAGGCAAAGCGCTACCGGCCATGCAACAAATGTTATTGGCGGTTTAGCGGTTGGTATGGAAAGTACATTATTGCCGATTTTAGTTTTAGCTGGTGGTATTTGGGGTAGTTACGAGTGTGCCGGACTATATGGAGTAGCCATTGCTGCTGCAGGTATGATGTCAACCACAGCAATGCAACTGGCTATAGATGCATTTGGCCCCATAGCAGATAATGCTGGCGGAATTGCCGAAATGTGTGAATTGCCAAAAGAAGTTCGTGAAAAAACCGATATCCTGGATGCAGTAGGAAATACAACTGCGGCAAGTGGTAAAGGATTTGCCATTGCATCTGCAGCATTAACGGCATTGGCATTATTTGCAGCTTTTGTGGGTGTGGCTATGCCTGATAATCAGCATATAGATATTTATAAAGCTAACGTACTAGCCTGTTTATTTATAGGAGGAATGATACCTTTTATATTTTCTTCATTGGCTATCCGTGCGGTTGGCGAGGCTGCCATGTCTATGGTAGAAGAAGTTCGCCGCCAGTTTAAATCAATTCCGGGAATTATGGAAGGTACCGGTAAACCTGAATATGAAAAATGTGTTGCCATTTCTACTGATGCATCAATTAAAAAAATGATGCTGCCAGGTGCTATTGCAATCATATCTCCACTAATAATTGGTTTTATGCCAGGCCTTGGTGCCGAGGCTTTAGGAGGATTTTTAGCAGGCGCAACTGTAAGTGGTGTATTGATGGGTATGTTTCAGAATAATGCCGGTGGTGCATGGGATAACGCAAAAAAATCTTTTGAAACCGGTGTTAATATTAACGGTGAAATGTTTTACAAAAAATCAGAACCACATAAGGCATCTGTTACAGGTGATACCGTAGGAGATCCGTTTAAAGATACTTCCGGCCCTTCAATGAACATCTTAATAAAACTAATGTCAATTGTTTCTTTGGTTATTGCTCCAACTCTTGCAACATTACGTTCTGCAGATTTACCTAAACACGAAATGCAGAAAGTAACTTCAGAATTATCAATCATTAAAAATGATAACGCCAATAATGCAGCAGTAACTGTTACTACAGATGCTAATGTAACGTCAGCTCCAATGGAAAACCTTATAAATGCACTTGTTGCCGATAAAGTAATTGAAAAAGATAATTATAAGCTTAACTTATCAAATGGCAAACTAGTTTTAAATGATAAAGAGGTTTCTGTAGAAATTGCTGATAAATACAAAACCTTGATTGATGCTTTTGGTGATACAAAAGTTAACATTAATTTTTCAGGAAAATAATTTGAAATACACTTGATGAAGCCCTGCTGAAAATCAGCAGGGCTTTTTTATTTGTTAAAAAACTATAAAATACCGGGTTATTTTTTTCATTGAATTTGCTGGTTATGGGTAAATTCGTATATTGCTTACGAAAATACTCGTACTATGACATTAATCAAAAACACCAAGCCTACAGAAAGTGAACTGGAAATACTGCAGGTTTTATGGAACGAAAAAGCCGCTACAGTTAGAACAGTACATGAAGAATTGTTGAAAACAAAAGATGCTGGTTATACAACCACCCTTAAACTTATGCAGATAATGTTTGAAAAGGGCTTGGTAACAAGAGATGACAGCAATAAGACTCATGTGTACAAACCTGCTGTTAGCCGTGAAAAAACACAACAACAATTTTTAAATAAGATGATTAATACTCTGTTTGCAGGTTCATCATCCGACCTTGTATTACAGGCATTAGGCGGGCATAATGCAAGTGGTGAAGAACTGGAAAAAATTCAACAACTCATTAACCAGCTTAAAAAAGAACAGTAATTAGAATGCTGGATTTAGATTAAAGACAAGTGCTTATGACACAGTTTTCTTATAGTTTAAGTATAACATTGCTGCATAGTTTATGGCAGGCTACCCTATTGTTGTTGTTGTACATTACTGTTGAAAAAATACTGCATAAAAACAATACACCGCTGGCTAAAAGAAATATATTATACTTATCGCTGGCTACACAGTTAATCATTTCCATTTTTACCTTTTGTATTTATTTTTTTAATCCACAAACAAGTGGAATATTTACAATAATTTCTCAAAATATACTGTCAATTAGCAGCCAGGCAACTTTTCAATTGATAGCGCCCTGGATATGCAGTTTGTATGTGCTTATAATTGTAACAAAATTTATTAAGGCGGTTTATAACTGGCGTCATTTCCGTTATCAATATAAAACCGGAATTGTAAAACCATCAATAGCACTTAAACTGTTTGCTCAACAAAAAGCTCACCATTTTGGTATAAAAAGAAAAGTAATAATTTGGCTTAGCGATACCATTACCACACCCGTTACTTTTGGATTTTTTAAACCTGTTATTTTGTTACCGGTAGCATTGGTAAACAACATAACTGTTCAGCAGGCCGAAACGCTTATATTGCACGAACTATCGCATATACGTACCAACGATTACCTGCTTAATTGGTTTTTATTATTATCCGAAACAGTTTTCTTTTTCAACCCTGTCATAATATATTTTTGTAAACACATTAGGCTGGAAAGAGAAAAAAACTGCGACTTGAATGTGGTTGCCTTTGATTATTCAGTCTCCCTTTATGCCGAAACATTGTTGCAAGCTGAAAAAATGAAACAGTTAGACCTTGCATTTCAACTAGCTGCTGTAAATAATAAAAAACATTTGTTGAACCGTATTGAATATTTCAGCAGTAAAAAGTCATTAAATGACAAACTACACTACAAAGTATTGGCGCCGTTGATTGGGCTTGTATTACTTTTTTTATTGGTGCTGGCAATGTTACTGCAAACTGGCAACAAAAGTTTACAAGATAATTCTGTAGGCTATCTGCCATATCTTCCCGTAAATAATTATACTGTTACAGATGCAGATTTTGCACAACAAAATAATTTTACATTAAATGCTCCAAAAAAAGAAAATACAATTGTTGCAGAACTTAATAAATCGAAAATAATTGAAACAACAGTTCCTGCTTCATTAATTAAAGAAAAAAAAGGAAAACTACCTGCAATAAACAAACAACCAGCATTGCAACAGCCAACTACAGAACAGGTAACAGAGAACAATATAATGATGCCTGTAACAGTAAAAGAAAATGATGCTGCCAGGCAAATAATTATTAAGGAAGAAGGCTCTAATGGCACATCAGTAAAAGTATATTACCTAACATTCGAAGACGGAAATTGGATTTTACAACCGCAATGGATATTTACTGCAAAAGAATTAAATAGCGATTCAATTCCAGCGCTTTCAACAGACTCAATTCGTGTACGAATTAAAAAATCAACCTCTTCACAACAATAAGCAATGCTTAATACAACAATGCATTTGTAATAGTATCTACTTATATTATTACATTATCGTTTCTGTTACCGGCAAATAAAATTCACTGTACTTATTATTTGCCATTAAAGAACAGGCAATTAAAACACTGGAATAAATTTATTAGATTTACCAAAACTTCTGATATGAAAAAACTGTTTACGATAACCTTTCTGTTTTGCTTTAGTTCCATTACTTTTTGTCAGCAACTTAGTACTGCACAAATAGATGCATTGGTACAACATTCACTTAAAACTTTTGATGTACCCGGCATTGCTGTGGGTATTATTAAAGATGGAAAAGTAATTTATGCCAAAGGGAATGGTGTACGATCTCTTAACAATAAAATGCCTGCCGATGAAAATACTTTATATGGAATTGCATCCAACAGCAAAGCTTTTACATGTACGGCTTTAGGAATGTTGGTAGATGAAGGAAAAATTAAATGGGATGATAAGGTGAGGGATTATATACCAGAATTTAAATTATACAGCCCATATGTTACAGAAGCATTTACGATTAGGGACATGTTAACCCACAGAAGCGGATTAGGTTTAGGCGCCGGCGACCTGATGTTTTTTCCCGACTCAAGCGACTTTGTACTAAAAGATATAATTTATAATCTGCGTTTTTTAAAACAGGTTTCTGGCTTTCGTACCAAATACGATTATGATAACCTTATGTACATACTTGCTGGCGAAATTGTAAAAAGAGTTTCGGGAATAAGTTGGGATGATTTTGTTGAGCAAAAAATATTTAACCCTTTGGGTATGGAAAAATCTGCCGGCTCGTTCGACAGGTTAAAAGATAAAAGCAATGTAATAGATGCACATGCACCTGTTAATGGTAAAGTACAGGTGATTGCACGAAGTACGGTAAAGGTAGGTCATTCGGCGGGTGGCATTAATTCAAATATTACCGATTTGTGTAAATGGGTGCAACTTTGGTTAAACCATGGAAAATATAGCGATGGTTTATCTAAAAGATTATTCTCAGAAAATGTTTACCGGGAGATTACTGCTCCTCAAACTATAATACAGGTTGGAGGGCCAGGCCCATACAATACACATTTTGCTGCTTATGGCCTGGGATTTTTTTTAAGCGATGAACATGGTTATAAAAAAGTAACACATACCGGCGGACTTGAAGGGATGGTAACACAAATAACAATGATACCAGAATTAAACCTGGGAATTATTGTACTTACCAATCAACAGGAAGGCGCTGCATTCTCATCTATTACCAACCAGATTAAAGATTCATATTTTGGCATAACAGGAACCGACAGAGTTTCCGAATATTCAAAAGGAAGAAAAAATCAGGTAGAAACAGCTAATAAGCTGGTTGATTCTATCTGGAAAGAGATACTAAGTGTAAAAGCTTCTGCCAAACCAGATATCCAATTATATATTGGCACCTACCACGATGTATGGTTTGGTGATATTACCATTGCAATGAATAAAGGAAAACTTTGGTTCACATCAAAACGTTCGCCTAAATTAAATGGCGAAATGTTTTTTTACAAAGGAAATAGCTTTGCAGTAAAATGGGTTGACCGCAGCATGGATGCTGATGCATTTCTTAATTTTAGTTTAGATGAAGAAGGAAAAGCCGCCGGAATAAAGATGAGGGCTATTTCACCATTAACAGATTTTAGTTACGATTTTCATGACCTTGATTTTAGCAGAATAAAATAATATAACCATTTTAATAGTTTAATCTTAAAAATAAGCGCCTATTATTTTATAACAACTGTGGAAAATTTTAACTTCTTAATTTCAACTGCATGTACGAATTTCATTAAAATTTAAAACTGCGGATTGAAAGAAAATAAGGAAATAACAGCATTGCTTCATTTAATTGACGACCCCGATGAAGAAGTTTACAGCACAGTAAGCGAACGCATCGTTGCCTTTGGGAAAGATATCATCCCTAACCTGGAAAATCTTTGGGAAAATACCAGTAATGAAGACATACAGGAACGAATTGAATTACTTATTCACCGGCTTCATTTTAGAGACCTTACAGATGAATTTACCGAATGGGCAGCAAAAGATGCAGGCTTATTGGAAGGTGCTTTGCTGGTAGCCCGT
>DAOLYC010000119.1:0-6945 GCA_035425605.1 Ferruginibacter sp. | reverse complement strand
CCAGGAATATTAAAATATATAGTAGCACCGGTTACATTGTAATGAGCTTCAAAGTCAAAATTTTCTAAATCGGCTCTAACAAACTGTTGGTTTCTGAAAACTAAAGCTTGCATTTTACCACCACCACTTGGCCCTACTTTTATAATAGGATCGGGAATTCGCTTAACCCTAAAATCAAACCTGCTTGATTTACCATCAGCTGTTACTGTTATACTTGCAGCGCCAACTGCTGATACTTTTACTATCCTATTAGAACCTGATCCAGATAAAGTACCACCTGTCATTGACACGGTTGTTTTATCCCAACCAGAGCCTGAAGAAATAGTAACAGGGTTATCAACTCCAATATAAAATACATTCATCTTATCAAGCATTACTGCTGCACCACCAGGTACACCAACTGTGTACTCTATGGTTTTGCTAATAGCAACAGGCTTACCGTCTTCTCCAATAAAACTTCCGCTAACTTGTATGGTATGTTTTCCGGTTCCGCTTGCGGTTGTTTTATACTCGCCCTGACCGGCAACAAGGTTAATTGGGCTGCCATTGATTGTAATATTTGATTTAACTGTTGAGCTATAAGCACCCACACCAGCGGTAACAACTAATTCCTGGCCTGGCATCAAATAGTTAGAGTTTTGCCCAACGAGTACGCCTACCTGGTCCATGTGTACTTCTACCGCACCAACCTGGCTGTGGCAATAACTTACTATCTGGTTTTCTACAGTTCTAATATTATTTTGAAATTTGCTCAAAATAGTAAGTGCTGCTACAGTTGGTGTCATGTGAAAATAACCGGTTGTAAAATCCTTTTTCCCTTCTTTACCTTCAACACCTTCTGTACTAACCGGAAAATTATTTTCAAACTGAGCCTTAACTTTAGGATCAATGTTCAGCATATCATTCTTAAACTGTTCCAGTTTTGCTTTTAATTTAATGCCTTCGCCATTTGTTTCAAACAAACGGGTAGATGCATCAAGGTTATCTTCTTTAAAATCTTCTTTTCCGTCATCTTTAATTTTAAGTCCTGCTCCTTTTTTTAGTTCTTGTTTTAGGTTATCAATATAAGTAACTATTGCAGCAGCATAGGATTTAGCTTTTTCAGCATTGGGTTGCCAAACTGCGGCTTGTAATTTTGTTTTTTCATCGCTTAACTTATCTGTTAAGGATTTATACAGCACTTCGTTAGATGCTTTTATGTTTGCACTTGAATTTTGCAAACTTTTATCCACTGTTTTAAAAGCCTCAATAACTTCGGCTGATACGTTCAGCGCCAGAATAGCTGTTAACACTAAATACATAATGTTAATCATCTTTTGCCGGGGCTCTCTAGGTAAAGCCATAATATTTTGATTTTACGATTGTTAGGTTAAAATGTTTTTCTTTGTTTATTGGGGTTATACATTTATGTATTAACGGCCACCTTGCATTGCACTTAGCATATTGCCATATACCGAGTTTAATTTACCCAGGTTAGAAGCCAAAACACTAATTTGCTCTTTTGCTTTTCCTGCATCTTCTACCGTATTCATCATAGTTTGGCTGGCTTCGGCCAACTTACCATAAAATGTATTTAATGATTTTAAGTGATTATTACTTTCTTTTAATTCCAATTCATAAATTGTATTTAACGAACCCAGGTTTTTTGTTAACACCTGTACCTGCTCATGAAAACCTTTTGCACTATCGGCTGCGCTGTTAAAGCTGCTCATTGTAGCGGCACTACTTGAAAATGCAGTTGACATACTACCCAAGGCTGCAGTAGCTTCTTTTGTTTTATTGCTAAAATCGCCGGTGTTTTTAACCACATCGCCAATTTCGTGCATGTTACCTACGGTGCTTGAAAGTTTTTGAAAACCTTCGCCAAGTTTTTTAAGATTAGTAGGAGTAATATCTGCACTCTGCAACATTTTGTCCATCGAATCCAACGACGGGTTTTGTGAAATGATATCATCTGGTTGATCATCTTCTTCGTGATGCTTTGGTTTTACCCACTCTATAATGGCATACACAAGAAATATAGCGGTTTCAGTCCACATACCAATAGTCAACATCATATCGGCAAAAGGCTGGTGGGTAAGTTTTGCCCATGCAGCAAAGATAATAACGGCAGCGCCGGCGCTTACCAAAACGTCAATCAGAGTTAAAAAGGTTCTTTTGTTGTGAGACATGGTTTTAAAAATTTAGAGTTTTAATTGGAGGTTATTTTTATTGTTTGAATATATGTACGTTGTATAGTACCTGAACATTTATCCAGGTACTGATAACAACAGTAAATAGTTAATTAAAAATTGATTTATTTTCTACCTTTTTTTTGAGCTGGTGGTAAATCTATTACACAACGGAAACCAATATAAGATTTGGCAGTATCCTGGTATTCATAAGTACGAGTACCTGTTCTCAGGAAATAACCAACATCTTTCCAGCTACCGCCACGTAATACCTTACGTTTATCACGGGGTTTATCTGTTTCTTTGGCATTGTATCTTATATCGGGGTTCATATCATGTTGAAAATTGTAAGCACCTTCATAATATAATGATGAGGTCCATTCGGCTACATTACCTGCCATATTGTATAATCCAAAATCGTTAGGCCAGTATGCATCTGCACGTACGGTGTAAAAACCACCATCTTCGGGATAGTTACCACGGCCTGGTTTAAAGTTAGCCAATAAGCATCCTTTTTTATTACGCAGATAATATCCGCCCCAGGGATAATCGGCTTGTGAGCGACCGCCCCTTGCTGCATATTCCCATTCTGCTTCTGTTGGTAATCTAAAGTCAGATTCTGTATTTCTTTTCTTTGATTCCAGATATGCATTTAAATAATGTGTTCTCCATTCACAAAAGGCTGTTGCCTGTTTCCAGTTAACGCCCACTACCGGGTAATTTCCAAATGCAGGATGGCTGAAATATTTTTTTGCCATTGGTTCATTATAAGAGTATGCAAAATCTCTTACCCAGCAAAGTGAATCGGGATAAACCGGAATTGATTTTTTAATTATAAACTTTGAACGTGGTATTGTTGCATCCCTGTTTTGAGCTGCTGCTTTATAATCAAAAATCTCAGATTGGTAAACTATTTTTGTTGCATCCAGTTCTTTTTTTCCAAACAGCCTGTTATCAGGCGTAACAATCATAGCATCTATTTTTTCCAAAGTTGCCTTATCGTTCCATTTAATTTTGTTGGCTTTATCCCAATCAATATATTCATTACCATCAGGGCCTTGTTTTACAAAACCCATCAGTTTTGCGCCAATTGAATCTCTAACCCAGTTGGTAAACTGACGGTATTCATTGTTTGTAATCTCTGTGGCATCCATCCAAAAACCACTGATAGATACAGCTTTATTACGAGCTGTTAATGCATAGCTCATATCTTCATCGCTGGATCCCATGTGAAATGTTCCTGGTGGAATGTAAACCATGCCCGGAGGTTTTGGCAAGCTCCATTTTGATGATGGTGCAACCCCTATGAGTTGTCCCTTGTCGGTTTTGTAACCGCCGCTAGATTTACTGCCAGATTTTTTACAACTAACAGATAAAGTTGTGATAGCTATAATAGCTACCAGGTAAAAGAGCCTGTACTTCATTGTTTTTAACTTTGAGGGTATTGGGCAAATGTAATGATTATTTTGAATTATCATCGTTTTCTAGTTGATATTGAAATAATTTTTTAAACAAATATTTGAACCCGAAAAATGTAAACGGCTTAAAATTGTAAATATTGTGTTAGCTAACCTTTTTGGTGGTATTAAATTTGGCTTTTCCCGTTATAAAAAGTTATTAAAAGATGTTACCCTGGGGTAAAATTAGTAAGTCTTTTAACAATTGAAAGTAAAAAAAGCATTTTAGCGGTAAACTATAAAGCCATATTTATTAACGCTGAAACAATTTTTTATTTTGTTAGCAAAATCCTAAAATTTAATAAAAGGGTTTATTTGAGGGCTATTTTCTTTTCAACGATGAAAGGTATAATTCCAAAGCGCTGATCATACTGGGGGCTTGTGGTTGTGGTGCTTTTATATCAAGTACAAGGCCTGCATCTTCAATTGCTTTAAATGTATTGGCTCCAAATGCTCCAATACGGGTGCCGTTTTGTTTGAATTTAGGAAAATTTTCTATCAGGCTTTTAACGCCACCCGGAGTAAAAAAGCATATAATATCATAATCTCTGGCTATCACTTCTTTTAAATCGTTGCTTATTATCCTGTATATTACCGGTGTAGCATAACCGCAATTGTGCTGTATTAGCCAGTTTGTTATTCCACTGTCAAACGATTCTGAACAAGGATAAAGGAATTTTTCATTGTCCTTATGTTTATTGATAACATCAAACAAACTTTTGTTAGTTCCATCGGCACCATAAAAAACTTTACGCTTACGGTACAGTATAAATTTTTGAAGGTAAAGTGCCACTGCTTCAGTTATACAAAAATATTTGGTATCCTGCGATATACTCACTTTCATTTCATCACAAATCCTAAAAAAATGGTCGATAGTATTACGACTTGTAAAAATAACGGCGCTGTAATTAACTATATCAATCTTTTGTTTTCTAAACTCTTTGGCAGGAATCCCATCTACAATGATAAATGGATGAAAATCAAGTTTAATACCATGTTTTTTTGCTAAATCAAAATATGGCGATTTTTCGCCATCGGGCTTAGGTTGGGAAATAAGAATTTTCTTTACTGGTTTTACAGAAGCAACAGTTTGTGATGAGCCGTTTTTTATCATAATATACTGTAGGGTGCTTTTACAAAATTAAAGATTTTTAGATAAATAAACCATTAACCCTTTATATATGAGCAAAAGCGGCAATATCTCTATCCCTGCCAGGTATAAAAAGAAATGAAACCTACTTATTTTTAGCTGATGTTGCAACAACCCATACGACCTGAAGAAACGCAATAAAAGAAATACTGCAATACAAAGACCCGATATAATAAAACTGATATTAACAATGTCTTTTACAGAAAATGCCAGTATTACAATTACAGGTACCAAAAAAATTCCTATTATTTTATTAATCAAAAAAATAATGAACAAGTAAGTATCTGTAATTGCCGATAAGCCTGTTATCCAACCCGTAAATTTAAGTGTGCAATATTTAACTAAGTATATAATGCCGGTTAAAGATATAGTGGTAAGTAACAAAATCCAATTATGGTTTTCATTTATAAAACCAAAATAATCCAATAGCAGGTAAACATAAAATCCGCTAACAATTACAAAGAACAAATTAAACAACAATGACGTTAATTTTGACTGGAGCAACTGATCGGTTAACTGGCTTTGCCTTAATGAGGTATTAAAAAATACACGAAATAGATTATTAAAATAGCGTCCGTTAAAGTATTTTAAAATGGCTAAAATCAATAAAATCAGTGCTACTATATAAAATAATGTGTCCTTATCTTTTGGGTTTCTTAATTCATTTACAAATGAAACAGGTGCTTCATCGCTATTTAAAATATTATTTTTGAAGTGATATGGAAGGATGGGTGTAGCTATAGCTGCAACAGTATCTTTATTCAAATTACTACTTGCCGAATCTGCCAGTTTTCTTGTAGAATCTGTAGTTTGTGCTTGTGCTACTACAGTATAAAGAAATATAATTACTATAAAGAATACCTGTTTCTTCACTAATAAGCTATTTAACTGCAAAAATAAATGCTGTTGATGAGATTGTTAAAAGTAATTGATATATCCAAAGTGTATTTTAGAGGCTTCTCTGATATTGAATTTAACATCGTTACGCTTACCTGCAGCATAACTTATATTTAATAAACCAAATTTAGTTTCAAATGCCAGGCCCAACCCGGCTCCAAAAAAATTATTATTTAAGTCAATGTTTTGATATTTATTTTTTACCCACCCAAAATCTGTAAATCCAAATATAAACGAATTTAAAGCCAACCGGTAACGGTACTCTGCAGTTAGTACGGCATATTGAGTGGCATATATGCTTTCTTCATTAAACCCACGCATTATTTTGTACCCGCCAATTTGAAAAAGTTCGTTTCTAAAAGTACTGGGGCTTGAAAATAATCCTCCATTAATTGCTGTTTTAATTGTTGCCTGTTTACCTATCGGAAAATAATGTGCAGCGCTCAGTAATATCTTTAATTGATACGAACGGCTTTTAACTGAATCGTAAAGGCTGGCATAATTAAAGGATGTATCTTTTATATTCAGTATATCGGTATTGGGCTTAATATTTTTTATGCCTGTTGCTGCCGTTATTTTTACTTCATTTCCCAATCGTGGGTTTAGCCGGTAATCGGTATTATGCCAATCATAATCTAGACCAATGTTTATGGCTTTTACATCAATATTTGGAGGCAGCATTTTAGTTGCCTTTATCAGGTTGGTATCTACACCCGTGCCTTGTAAAAAATTGTTTTGCCATTGCACAAATATTTTTCCCGATTGATTGGCAGATAATAAATACTGTAATCCCACTTGTGCATTAACCTGTAAAAAAGAAGAGTCTTTTTTAAAAAGGTCGAACAAGAAATCTACTCCAAAATTTGAATTAAAAATATAAGGTTGTTGAAACCCTACATTCAGCCTGGGCGATTTGGGTTGTAATTGTTGCCATTTTAATAAAATGGTTTCGCCATTGTTCAATGCATTTTTAAGATTAAGGTTTACATCGGCTGTTAATTGAAGTTTACTTTGCTGGTCTGATGCTGGTAAAAATCCAATTAAAAAATCGGCCTGGCTACTTCGTTTTGGCGCAAGGTACAAATTAAGAATAGCGCCTGTACCCAACATGCCTATTTTACTTGGTTGTTGTTCCTGCAGGTAAGGCAACGCCTGCATTCGATTACTAACCTGCTCAAGTTTTTGCTGGTTGTATAAGCTCCCATTTGATATGTTAAGATAATGCTGTAAAAATTTTCTAGAAATTTTCCCTTTTCCAATAATCTGTATG
>DAOLYC010000118.1:0-6980 GCA_035425605.1 Ferruginibacter sp. | reverse complement strand
ATGGGTAATCAAAGCCTTTGGAAACCTACTCAAATTGGTAATCATGTTTCAATTGGTTCAAATACAACAATTTTGCCTGTAAGTATTTGCGATAATGTTGTAATTGGCGCCGGTACAGTGGTAACAAAAAATATTACAGAACCGGGTGTGTATGCAGGCAATCCGGCAAAATTTATAAAAGCTATTTAATAATGAAAGTTCCGTTTGTAGATTTGTATGCTCAATATAAACGCATACAAAAAGATATTGATGATGCCATTGCCGCTGTGATACAACAAACCGCTTTTATTGGTGGCGCTCCTGTACAACAATTTGAAAAAGATTTTGCTGCTTTTACAGGAATTGAGCACATCATCGGTTGTGCAAACGGTACAGATTCAATAGAAATTTTATTACAAAGTTTTGGTATTGGCAAAGGCGATGAAGTGATTGTGCCTGCCAGTTCCTGGATATCTACTTCCGAAGCGGTAAGCGCTGTTGGGGCTATTCCTGTTTTTGTAGATATTGAAGAAAATTTTTACAGCATTAATCCTGTATTGATTGACAATGCTGTTACATCAAAAACCAAAGCCATCATTCCTGTTCATCTTTATGGCCATCCGGCAGATATGCCGGCGATTATGGCTATTGCAAAAAAATATTCATTGATAGTGATTGAAGATTGCGCCCAATCGCATGGGGCGGCTATTGATGGAAAAATGACAGGAAGTTTTGGCCACGCTGCCAGTTTTAGTTTTTATCCGGGTAAAAACCTGGGCGCTTATGGCGATGCAGGTTGCATGGCAACCAATGATGCAACCATTGCTGCCAAAGCAAGGATGATTGCCAATCATGGCCAGCAGGGAAAACACAATCATTTAATGGAAGGCCGTAACAGCCGGTTAGATGCATTACATGCAGCAATATTAAGTGCAAAACTTCCATACATCAACCGGTGGACAAATGAAAGGATACAACATGCAATTGATTATGGTAAAAGGTTGCAAGCCGTAACAGTGCCGGTGGTAAAGGAAAACTACAAACATGTTTTTCATTTGTACGTAATACAAACAAATAGAAGAGAACTTTTACAAAAAAAATTAAATAATGCCGGAGTAGATACAGCTATACACTACCCGGTGGCGCTGCCTTTTCTTGCCTGTTATAAAAAATATGGTTTTCAACCAACCGATTTTCCTGTGGCATATCGGTACCAGTCTCAAATTTTATCCATTCCCATGTATGCCGAACTGGAAGAAGCACAGATAAAATATATAGCAGATATTATCAACACTTTTTAATTATTTTTTGAAAACAATCGTCATACTCTCTACCGAACCCTGGGGCAAAATGTTGTTGAGTAAAATGCATTATGCTATTGAACTGGCAAAACTGGAGCAGAAAGTTTATTTTGTTAATCCACCGGTAAATGAAAATTTTTCGACCTTAATACAAAAAGGAAATATGGTTTCAGGAGTACAATTATTGTATATGAAACCTTTAAAACATGCTTTGTTTTTACGACATAAAGTTTTTCCCTTGTATAAACTTATAATGCGGCGCTATGCAAACAGGATAAGAATGATAACAGGCGGAAAAATTGATGAACTATGGAATTTTAATCCACATAGTTTTCCGGATGTAAAAGCTTTTGAAGCTTCAAAAAATATTCTGCTGCTTTACGATTTTTATAAAGGCAGGCATGTAGAATTTGCGGTTAAACAAGCAGATATTGTATTCTCTCCTTCACAACTCATACTGGATTATTATAAACGATTTAATCCAGCAAGCCATTTTCTTCAGCATGGTTTAGGCGCAAGCTTTGTAAAGTTTTCAAAAGAAAGCTTGCAATCGCTTACCAATAGCAAACAGGGGGAGTTAAAAAAAGTTGGATACACCGGTAATTTGTTGCGGCAGGCAATACATACAAATTTGCTTCAACAAATAATTTCTGCTCACCCCGGCATAGAATTTCATATTTGGGGCCCTTATACAAAGGTTGGCAATAACGTAACCGATATAAATGAAAACCTACATACTGATTTGAAGCAGTTTATTAGTTTTCTGCAAAAAACAACTCATGTTTTTTTACATGGCGTTACCGAACAGGAAGCTCTTGCTAAAGCTATGCAGGATATGGATGTTTTTCTTTTTGTGTATTCAGCAAATGCAGATATGAATGCAGCATCAAATTCGCACAAATTACTGGAATACATCAGTACCGGCAAAACAGTGGTAAGCACTTATGTATCTACATACAAAGGCACAGCGCTTCTTGAAATGTGCAAAGATGAGAACGAACTGCCTGCATTATTTAACCAGGTAAAAGATAATATTAGTCAGTACAATTCTATTGATAAACAGCAAGCAAGAATTTCTTATGCACTCAACAACAGTTATGCCGCACAGATTGATAAAATAGAAAAATTACTTTACAAAAAATGAGGATACTTTTTATAACTACCCTTAACCTGGCTACCAACCCCCGGTTGGTAAAAGAGATAAGATTGGCATTGGATTGTGGTTTTAATGTTGATGTAGTTTGCTTTGAATTTAAAAACTGGAGTTATGCTAATAATCTTAAAATCATTAAAGATCTAAAGCAAGTTAATTTTAAAATTATCCCAGCCAACAGAAAGCCAATATTGCCTTGGCTTAAAAGTGTTGTACTTGAGAAGATGTTAAAAGCTTATGCCGGCTTATTTGAAATAAACGGATTTTATTTATCTCAGGCAGCATCACGCCGAACTGTCTTATTGCTTAATTCTATTAAATCCCTTGAAAATAAGTATGATTGGGTGATCGGTCATAATTACGGTGCGATGTATCCTGCCGCATTTGCTGCACAAAAATTTAACTGTAAATCTGGTTTTGATATGGAAGATTATCATCCTGGTGAAGGACATAATGTGAAAGAGCAGCAATTAATAAAAAAGCTGATACTGGAGCAGCTTCCCAAATTTAATTATGTAAGCTTTGCATCTCCATTAATAAAGGAACAGGTAAAAGTAGATTTTGGAAAAGAACTAAGTGGATGGATAATACTATTAAATTACTTTACAAAAAATGAGTTCATTAAACCTAACCCTCTGCATAACGAAGTATTAAATCTTGTATGGTTTTCCCAGAATATTAATTATGGAAGAGGACTTGAACAAATTATCCCGGCCATTGAAACAAAATATCCGAGAATAAAACTCACATTGATAGGCAATAAACATGAGGATTTTTTTAATAAATACATTCAAGGAAAAAAATCTGTCACGACGCTTCCTCCAATGGAACAATCAGAATTGCATAAGGCGTTAAACAATTTTGATGCTGGTCTTGCTATAGAACCTGGCAAGGATCAAAATAATCTTTTGGCCATAGGAAATAAGTTGCTTGCATATTGCCAGGCAGGATTATTTATTATAGCAACGGATACGCCGGCTCATGTAAACTTCTTTGCAGACAAACCGGGCATTGCTAAAATAACATCTCTCAATAAAGAAAATATAAAAGAAACAATTGAAGAGCTACTTAAGAAAAGTGAATGTATCCAACTTTCAAAACAACAACGGTTTACAAATTTTGAATTGCATTGCTGGGAAACAGAATCAGTAAAATTAAAAGAGGTTTGGGAGGATGTAGTTTTATGAAAAAAGTGCTTATCATTTCTCCTCATTTTCCACCTTCAAATTTAACTGCTGTACACAGGGCACGATTTTTTGCCCGGCATCTTACAAAATTTGGTTGGGAACCAACCATATTAACAGTGCATGAAAAATTTTATGAAGAAAAATTGGATCATAACCTGGAAAAATTAGTACCCCAAAATATCCGGATTGAAAAAGTAAATGCAATACCTGTTGGTAAGCCCAGGTTGATAGGCGATATTGGCTTAAGAGCTTTTTTTTCTATGTATAAAAAAGCCAAAACACTTGTTAGGCAACAAAAAATTGATTTTGTATATATCATTATCCCTTCGTTTTATGGTGCGTTATGGGGGCGATGGCTTCATTTTACCACAGGTGTAAAATATGGTATTGATTATATTGATCCCTGGGTACATGAGTTTGCAGGCTTTAAAAAAAAAATGTCGAGGGCATGGTGGGCCACCAAAGTTTCAGGGCTGCTAGAACCCATTGCAGTAAAACATGCATCACTAATTACAGGGGTAGCCGAAAGTTATTACCAGGGCGTAATAAAACGAAACACACGGCTTAAACAAAAAACAAAATTTTTGGCCATCCCTTTTGGAAGTGAAAATGCCGATTATGAAAAACTGAGGGAACTTAAGTTAGCGCCTTACCTTTTTAAAAACAACAAAAGCAGTTTTAAACTGGTATTTGCCGGAGCCATGCAACCCAAAGCATATACTTCGCTGGAGCAAATATTTTCTTACATAAAAAATAACCCCGAAGCTTTTGATACAATAGAATTTCATTTTATTGGCTCAGGCAAAAATGCAAATGACCCCGATGGATATAATATAAAACCAATGGCCATAAAATATGATTTATGGCAAACGATGGTTTTTGAATATCCCAAACGCATACCCTATTTAGATGTTTTAGTGCATTTAAATGCTGCTGATGCAGTTTTTATATTGGGTAGCATTGAAGCACATTATGCGCCATCAAAAGTGTACCAGGCGGTATTGTCGCAAAAACCTGTACTGGCTATCCTTCATCAACAAAGTACTGCTGTAGCTGTATTAAGAAACAGTGGTGCAGGCTTTGTAATTAGTTTTGAAACTGAGAAAGAATTGGAAGAAAAAATTTTACAATTAACACAGTTGTTTACACAGTTTAGGCATTTTGTAAAAAACTTCAACCCGGCACAGGTTAATAAAAAAGATTTTGAGCAATATTCGGCTGAAAATATCACGGGTATGTTAGCCGGTATGTTAAATGAAGTAACCGATAATTAAAGTAACTCTATAAAACATTTTATTTATAATGGCAGGATATTTTACAATTCAACATTACTGATTAAACTTAAGTTATTAAAAACATCATTATCATAACATCACATTTTCCACCTTCAAACTTGGTGTCGGTGCATAGAGCCCGTTTTTGGGGCAATTATTTAAGAGAATATGGATGGAACCCAATTATATTAACTGTTGACGAAGCATATTATGAAGAAAACCTTGATTATAATCTATCCAAATTGTTGCCTTCCGATTTGCGTGTGGAGAAAGTAAAGGCACTCAAAATTACAAAGCCAAGACTTATAGGAGATGTAGGGTTAAGAGGGTTGATACAAATGTATAAAAGAGCCTACGAAATAATTAAAAATGAGAAAATAGATTTCATTTTAATCACCATACCATCATTTTATTTAGCATTGTTGGGAAGGCGATTACATGATGCCACAGGTATCAATTACGGAATTGATTACCAAGATCCGTGGATATATAAATTACCAGTCTCCAATAAGATTTTTTCCCGGCATTGGATTGCTTCCAAATTTTCTCGTATTCTTGAACCTTATGCTGTTAAAAAAGCCAGACTAATAACAGGTGTAGCAACTTCATATTTTCAAGGTGTTGTAAAAAGGAATCCATACTTAAACCAAACGGCCTTATTTAAAGCCTTACCTTTTGGAACAGACCTGGATGATCACACTAAAATTAAGGACATTGATATTAAGGGGTATTGTTTTAAGGAAAATAGTAAGGCCATAAAATTGGTATATGCCGGAACATTATTGCCGAAAGCATACGAACCATTAGAAATGGTTTTTAAATCTTTACAAGAGCATAAAAATGAACTGGAAGAAGTTGAAATATATTTTATTGGCTCTGGCAGGCATCCAAATGATTTGGAGGGGTTTAATGTAAAACCAATGGCCGAAAAATATGGTCTTTGGCAAAATGTAATTTTTGAAACTCCTCAACGCATACCTTATCTGGATGTTTTAAAGCATTTGGATATTGCGGACGGGATATTTATATTAGGAAGTACTGAACCTCATTACACTCCCTCAAAAGTGTTTCAGGGAATTGCTTCCAAAAAACCAATCTTCGCAATATTACATGAAGAAAGTACTGCAGTAAATATAATAGAACAAACCAGGTCGGGTACCTGTTTGACTTTTAAAGGGGAAAAACATACCAATGATATCTATCTTAATTTTTTTAATGCCTTTTTAAAATTTACAAAATCAATATCACAGTTTAACCCCGATACAGTGAGTTATACCGAATTTGAAAAATATTCTGCAAAGAACCTTACAGGACAGTTAGCTGAGAAACTTGACAGGATAATACCTGACATAAGAGTTTAAAAGGAGATTTTAATAATATGCCCTTGTGTAAGAGGGACATGCCTTATGATCGTGTGACTAAAGATTATAAAAATTAAAAGTAATTAACATTAAACAATACCTGCTGACAAAACAAAAAGACGTAGCTTATATATGTTGGTACTATATTACTTATAGGAATTATTTTGATTAAATTCTATTACACGGCCTTATTTAATGAAATGGAGTTTTACTCATGGAAAAAAATAAACTAATGAATATGAATATTGAGTTGAATTTTAATAATTGAAACGCTTAGCTATCATAACAACCCATCCTATACAGTATAATGCGCCTTTGTTTAAATTACTTACTCAAAGAAATAATATTACTATAAAAGTTTTTTATACCTGGGGCAAATCTGTTCTTGAAAATAAATATGACCCAGGGTTTAAAAAAAATATTGAATGGGATATTCCTTTATTAGATGGCTATGAATATACATTTGTAGAAAATGTTGCAACCGATAAAGGCTCTCATCATTTTAAAGGAATTGATAACCCAACAATAGTTAAGGAAATTGGAGAATGGAATGCAGATGCTTTATTAGTTTTTGGCTGGAGTTTTAAAAGCCACTTAAAAATATTGAGACACTTTAAAAGCCGAAAAAGAATATTGTTTAGAGGAGATTCTACACTTTTAGATGAGCGGAAAAATTTTTCATTAAAAAAAATAAGTCTGATACTCTACAGCTACCCTATACATTG
>DAOLYC010000117.1:0-7010 GCA_035425605.1 Ferruginibacter sp. | reverse complement strand
GGTAACAGGAACCTGCTTTGCAGAAACAGGCAACACCGTTACTTGTGTGGATATTGATGAAAACAAAATACAAAAACTTACTTCCGGTAAACTTACCATTTACGAACCCGGCCTGGATAAACTTTTTATCCGTAACCAAAAAGAAAACCGACTGCATTTTACCACTTCTTTAAAGGAAGGAATTGAAGGTGCACAAATTATTTTTTTGGCTTTGCCAACCCCACCAGGCGAAGATGGTAGCGCTGATTTAAAATACATTCTTGGAGTAGCAGATGATTTAGGAAAAGCAATAAAAGATTATGTAGTCATCATTGATAAAAGCACTGTACCGGTAGGTACGGCAGATAAAGTACATTCTGCCGTTGCAAAAAATGCTACCGTTGATTTTGATGTGGTATCAAATCCCGAATTTTTACGTGAAGGAGTGGCTGTAGATGATTTTATGAAACCTGACAGGGTGGTTATTGGCACAACATCTGAAAGAGCCAAAAAAATACTTAACGATTTATACCTGCCTTTTGTACGCCAGGGCAACCCCATCATTTATATGGATGAAAAAAGCGCAGAGCTTACAAAATATGCTGCTAATTCTTTTTTAGCAACTAAAATAACTTTTATGAATGAGATTGCTATACTGTGCGAAAAATTTGGCGCCGATGTAGATTTGGTTCGTAAAGGTATTGGCAGTGATGAACGCATTGGCAGAAGGTTCCTTTTTCCGGGTATTGGGTATGGAGGCAGTTGTTTTCCTAAAGATGTGCAGGCATTGGCCAAATCATCAAAAGATGCGGAGTACGATTTTAAGATACTGCAAGCTGTGATGGAAATTAATGAAAAACAAAAACTGCATTTGATACCTAAGATAAAAGCATACTTTAATGATAACCTTGCGGGCAAAAAAATTGCTTTGTGGGGGCTGGCATTTAAACCAAATACCGATGATATAAGAGAAGCGCCGGCGTTAACTATAATTAAAGAATTGTTGGAGGCAGGCGCCTCTGTTACTGCTTACGATCCCGAAGCAATGGCCAATGTAAAAGCTTTACTTGGTGGTACTATACAATTTACCGATCATCAGTATGAAGCATTACAGGATGCCGATGCATTGGTGATTGCAACAGAATGGAGCGAATTTAGAACACCCGACTTTAACAATATCATCACCCGGCTAAAAAATAAAGTGATATTTGATGGCAGAAATTTATTTGATTTGCAAAAAATGGAAGAAATGGGATTTTATTATGTAAGTGTGGGAAGAAGGATTATTAAACCTTAAACTTTTAATTTTTTTTCTGTGGCTACAAAAAAAATTTTAATAACCGGCGCTGCAGGTTTCCTGGGATCGCACCTGTGCGACCGCTTTATTAAAGAAGGTTTTCAGGTAATGGGAATGGATAATCTCATAACCGGCGACCTTAAAAATATTGAACATCTTTTTAAATTAAAAGAGTTTGAATTTTATCATCACGATGTTTCAAAATTCATTCATGTAACCGGGCACCTCGATTATATACTGCATTTTGCATCGCCTGCAAGCCCTATTGATTATTTAAAAATACCCATACAAACTTTAAAAGTAAGCTCATTGGGTACGCACAATTGCCTGGGGTTGGCTAAAGCAAAAAATGCCAGGATATTGGTTGCATCAACCAGCGAAGTTTATGGAGATCCATTGGTACATCCGCAAACAGAAGATTATTGGGGCAATGTAAATCCTGTTGGCCCCAGGGGGGTGTATGATGAAGCCAAACGTTTTATGGAAGCCATTACCATGGCTTATCATACTTTTCATAATGTAGAAACAAGGATTATTAGAATTTTTAACACTTATGGTCCCAGGATGCGGCTTAACGACGGCCGTGCTTTACCGGCATTTATTGGGCAAGCACTTCGTGGCGAAGACCTTACTGTTTTTGGCGATGGAAGCCAAACACGAAGCTTTTGTTATGTAGACGACCTGGTTGAAGGTATTTACCGCTTATTGATGAGTAATTATACGCAGCCTTTAAATGTGGGTAATCCGGATGAAATTTCTTTACTGGATTTTGCAGCAGAAATAATAAAACTAACCGGCACCAAACAAAAAATTATTTTTAAGGAATTACCTACCGATGATCCAAAACAACGACAACCAGATATTAAAAAAGCAAAAGAAATTTTAGGATGGCAACCAAAAGTTTCAAGAGCAGAAGGGCTAAAGATTACTTATGAATATTTTAAAAGTTTACCGGAAGAAGAACTAAATAAATTACCAAAAGAATTCAAATAAATCAAAGATCAAAAGTAATAATTCAAAAAAACACTTGCTATTGTTAATTGGATTTTACTTTTTAATTTTTACTTAATTATGTACCAGGAACTGATAGAAAAGAAAAAAACATTAGCAGTAATTGGCCTTGGCTATGTTGGGTTGCCAATTGCTTTGGAATTTGCAAAAAAAATAAAAGTAATTGGCTTTGATATCAATGCAAGCCGCATAGAAATGATGCGTAATAAAATTGATCCCAGCCAGGAACTGGAAGCTGCAGATTTTGAAGGTTGCGATATTGAATTTACTAATAACCTGGATGTTTTGCGTAATGCAAACTTTTTTATTGTAGCTGTACCAACACCAGTAGATGAACACAATGTACCCGACCTGCTTCCGGTGCAGCGTGCCAGTGAAACAATAGGTAAAGTAATTAAAAAGGGAGATTATGTTGTTTATGAAAGTACCGTTTATCCAGGTTGTACCGAAGAAGATTGTGTACCTATCATTGAAAAAATCTCCGGGTTAAAAATGAAGGAAGATTATAAGATTGGATACTCACCAGAAAGGATAAACCCCGGCGATAAAAAACACACCATCAGCACTATTGTAAAAGTAGTAAGCGGTTGTTGTGATGAAAGTTTAAATACCATTGCAAAAGTGTATGAGTTGGTTGTAAAGGCAGGTGTGCACAAAGCTTCTTCTATAAAAGTGGCCGAAGCCGCAAAAATAATTGAAAACACACAGCGAGACCTTAACATTGCATTGATGAATGAGTTGTCTATAATTTTTGATAAGATGAACATCAATACATACGAAGTGCTGGAAGCTGCAGGTACCAAATGGAATTTTCTGAAGTTTCAGCCAGGCCTGGTTGGCGGGCATTGTATTGGTGTAGATCCTTATTATCTTACATACAAATCAAAAAAACTGGGCTATAATGCACAGGTAATTTTAGCAGGCAGGTTTATTAACGATGCAATGGCGGGATATGTGGCCCGAAAAATCCTTCAAAATATAATTTTGAATAATAGTGATGTAAAAAATGCAAAAGTGCTTGTAATGGGTGCAACCTTTAAAGAAAATGTTAGTGATATAAGAAACAGCAAAGTGGCAGATGTTATTAAGGAACTTAAAGCTTATTCCTTAAATGTGCACGTAACTGATCCACATGCCAAAAGCAATGAATTAAATCATGAATATGGTTTTGAATTAACACCAATAACAGCCAACGATTACGATGCAGTTTTAGTTACCGTACCACATGATGAATATAAAGAACTTGATGATGCATATTTTGCATCAATAACTAAAGAACATGCTTTGATAGCCGATTTAAAAGGTATTTACCGGGGAACAATACAAAGCAGAAAATACTGGAGTTTATAAACACATCAAATTTCTTTTTTAAGAAGATAGACAGGAAAGTGATATAAAAATCATTTTAAAAACAATGGTAATAGCATGAGTAACCTTTTTCATACACAAGATATTAGTCATTCTGCTTTTTTAATTACCGGTGGCGCCGGTTTTATTGGTAGCCATATTGCAGAATACCTGCTTACCAATGGTGCTAAAAAAGTAAGAGTACTTGATAATATGGCCAATGGCTTTGCAAGCAATCTTGAAATTTTAAAACAACACAGTGCTTTTGAATTTATTGAAGGCGATATCAGGGATTTTGATACCTGCGTAAAAGCATGTACCGGTATAGATTATGTTAGTCACCAGGCAGCGTTGGGGTCGGTGCCACGCAGTATTAAAGAACCGGTTTATTTTAATGATGTAAATGTTGGAGGTTTTGTAAACATGCTTAAAGCAGCAGTTGACAATGAAGTTAAACAGTTTGTGTATGCATCTTCATCTTCAGTTTATGGCGATGAACCTACATTACCCAAAAAAGAAAATTTAATAGGTAATTGTTTATCGCCTTATGCTGCAACCAAAAAAACAAATGAATTGTATGCACAGGTATTTGCAGATGTGTATGGGATAAAGCTGATGGGGTTTAGATATTTTAATATTTTTGGTCCACGTCAGGATCCTGACGGCGCCTATGCTGCAGTAATTCCTTTATTTGTAAAACACATCATAAAGCGCTTGCCTGTTTTTATAAATGGCGATGGTGCACAAACCCGTGATTTTACTTTTGTTGAAAATGCTGTACAAGTAAATATAAAAGGTATGCTTACCAATAATGCCGATGCATTAAAAAAAGTATATAATGTTGCCGTTGGAGAAAGTTTTAGTGTAAATTATCTTTACCGGGCATGTGCCGATTATCTTGAAAGCGATTTTGCCGCAACATACCGGGAGCCCCGTGCAGGCGATATACGGAATTCATTAGCCGATATTTCGCTGGCAAAAAAATTACTTGAATATCAGCCCGTAAAAAAATTTGAAGAAGGATTAGAAGAAACAATTGAATTTTTTAAACAGCGATACATCAATGAATAAAAGCAATAAACAATGACATTTATTAAAACTGAATTTCCGGAGCTTTTAATTATTGAACCAACTGTTTATACCGACAGCCGTGGGTATTTTTTTGAAAGTTATAATGAAAACGAATTTAAGAAAGCAGGTGTTGATATAAAATTTTTGCAAGACAATCAATCAAAATCATCTTATGGAGTTATTAGAGGGCTACATTACCAGTTAGCACCTTATGCACAAACAAAACTGGTAAGGGTTTTGAGTGGTTTAATATTAGATGTGGTTGTTGACCTGAGAAAAGGATCGCCTACATACGGTAAATCCTTCACGCTTGAATTATCGGATAAAAACAATAAACAACTGTTTATACCAAAAGGCTTTGCCCATGGGTTTTCTGTTTTAAGCGATACGGCAGAAGTTATTTATAAATGCGATGCATTTTATAATAAAGCCTCCGAAACCGGTATTGCTTATAACGACCCCGAACTGGGGATTGACTGGCAAATACCAGCCCATCTTGCTATCATATCAGATAAAGACAAAATAAATCCATTGTTTAAAAATTGTAAAAATAATTTTAACTTTTGACGGACAAACTGCTTACCATATTAGTTACCGGCGCAGATGGCCAGTTGGGCAAACAATTGAAATTACTTGCCCCTAAATATCCATACTGCCAATTTTTATTTGCATCAAAAAAAGAATTAGATGTTGCAGATAGTCATTCAATAAAAAATTTTTTTTCGGGTCATTCAATTGATTATTGCATTAACTGTGCTGCTTACACCGCAGTTGATAATGCAGAAAAAGATAAGGCAAAAGCGTTTTTAATGAATGCAGATGCCGTAGCTACATTGGCTGTAGTTTGCGAAAAACGAAAGGCGCAACTTATACATATATCAACCGACTATGTTTTTGATGGTACTTCAAAAAAAGCTTACTCCGAAAATGATGTTACTTGCCCAATTAATGTGTATGGTCAATCGAAATTAAAAGGCGAAGAAATGGCTATCCAAAATTCAGCATCCGCCATCATCATTCGTACATCCTGGTTGTACTCAACATTTGAAAATAATTTTTTGCATACAATGCTTCGCTTGATGAAGGAGAAGGACCGTATTAATGTGGTGGATGATCAATGGGGATGCCCCACTTATGCAGGAGATCTTGCGCTTGCAATTATGCGTATAGTAAAATCGGGCAAAAGTAAAGAACATACCGGCATATTTAATTACACCAATTCAGGCGCAACAACCTGGTACCAGTTTGCTTTAGCAATTAAAGAATTGAGTAATAGCAATTGTATTGTTAATCCAATAAATTCAGCTAACTACCCAACTATTGCAAAACGACCTGCATTTTGTGTTTTAGATTGCTCCAAAATACTGGATGCATATCAAAGTATTAGTGTGCGTAATTGGAAAGATGGGTTGCGTAGTTGCCTGGCTTCATTATAATGCAGGCAAGCCATATTTTTTATTGAAGTACATGCCCATACTTGTGGTGCACAGTAAAAGCATTACAAGTGAAATATTTTAAAAACTGCATCTGCAAAATCAATTATTGTAAATTTCTTTTGCGCAATACCTAATTAATATCTTTCCCTTCTTCAAGCATTTTTATATATTTTTCTATACCTTCTTTATTTATGCTATCAGGGGCTTTTGGTAAAGCTGCTTTAGCAAATTTTAATGCATTTTTAAAATCTCCATTAGCCGAATAGCCACGCATTAAGCCTACATTAACTAAAAACTGCCCGGGGTTCTTTTGTGCATTAAGTTTATATATTTCCAATGCCTGTGTGTTTTTTTTATCTCTTAATAATTGCCTGCCATAGCTATTAAGTTCCTGTAGGGTGGCCAATGGTATGGCTTCTTTCATTATAGTTTCTGCTTCGGCAGTACGTGCCATTTTATTAAGCAGGTTTGCTTTGGTGCTTAATGTTTTGAAATTTTTTTGTCCAATATATGGCCCCGAAATGGAATAATTACTCCACTGCAAAGCTTCATCCAGGTTTACATTATGTTGTAAGCAAAAATTTGCTGCTTCAAGCCAGGCTTCATATTTAAATCCTTTTGAGCTTGTAAGTTCGTTTCTAAATGATTGTATTTGTGTTTGTACATAATCAACAGATACTGTAAAAGGTATTTTCATTTTTTCCCAAAGCATTGCAATGGTTGCACTGTTTTCTGTTTCATCCATAAATTCAAATTTCATCCGTTCAACTAATTCATTTAAAGGGGCTGTTTTAACTGTAACCCGTAAAGCATCTTCTTTGGGATTGTAAAAAAATGAGCCCCAGGATGTAGAATTATTGCTGAAGATG
>DAOLYC010000116.1:0-7076 GCA_035425605.1 Ferruginibacter sp. | reverse complement strand
GTATTATAGCCATGCTGCAAATTTTTATTTCTATTGGTATGGTCTTGCTTGATGGCGGAATGGCGTCTTCACTCATACGCACAATTAATGTTTCTAATAAAGATTATTCCACTGTATTTTACTTAAATATGATATCCAGTATTTTTATTTACCTGGTACTATATTTTACTTCTCCTTTAATTGCACATTTTTTTAATCAGCCGCCGCTTACAAATATTGTAAGAGTGTATGGCATTATATTTATTTTACAGGCTTTGGTAAGCGTTCAAAACACTAAACTTACTAAAGAAATGAATTTTAAATTGCAGCTATATATGCAGTTACCCGCTACCATAACCGGAGCGGTTGCAGGTATCTGGTTTGCTAATAAAGGCTACGGCGCCTGGAGTTTAGTTTATATGAATCTTATACGTACAACAGTTTTTATGGCGCAGCATTGGATATTTACTGATTGGAAGCCTGTTTTTATTTTTGATAAAGAACTTTTACGGAAACATTTTTCTTTCGGATATAAACTTACTATTATAGGAATCATTAATACCATTTACAATAATATATATGATATCATCATCGGTAAAATATTTACCCCGTTTATTCTTGGGTTATATAACCAGGCAAATACACTCAGTATTTTTCCAGTACAACTGATTAGCGGCGCTATCGACAAAGTTACTTATCCTGCTTTTGCACAAATACAAAACGAAAATGCGAAACTTAAAATGGTTTATGGTAAAGTGATGCGGCAGATTGTTTTCTGGATATCGCCATTGATGATGTTGCTTATTATAACAGCTACACCTTTATTTAAACTGGTACTTACCGATAAATGGTTACCGGCGGTACCATATTTTCAAATACTTTGTATTTATGCTATCATGTATCCCTTGCATGTGTACAACATAAACATACTTAATGTAAAAGGCCGCAGCGATCTACTGCTTAAAATAGAGCTTATTAAAAAATCGGTAGGTATTGCCGGAACTTTAACTGCTGCATACTTTGGTATATTCCCATTACTTTGGTTTAAAATTTTTTATGGGCTGTTCCTTTTTTATATGAATACTTTTTACAGTGGCAGGTTAATCGGGTATTCTATGAATGAACAATTAAAAGATATTAGCCCTATTATTGGCAAAAGTGTATTGATAATGTTGGCAGGTTGGAGCATTGATTATTTCATCATCCAAAATTTTGAAATGCACGCATTTTTCAGAATCATTATAAATGTAGCCGTCTTTTCCGGATTATATTTTTTACTGGCATTTTACAGTAAATCAGCAGCTTTATTTGATTTTTTAGATTTGGCCAGACAAAGCCAATTGTTTAAAACCATTGGACGCTTTAAGCAAAACAAGTTTAGTTAACAGAAGTTTAATATTCAGTAAAAAAATATTTTGACAAAAAAAGTATTGATAATTAATGAAGGTTACAGCAGCAATCTTGGCGACCAGGCTATTAAACAAAGTATGGAAGCACTTTTTACTGCAATTGGTTTTAATACATCTTTCTGTTATTTTACCAATCCTGCTGTACAGCAACTGCCACAATATGACTATGTAAAAACAAAAAATTTAACAGCGCAGAATGGCGTGAAAGCTAAAATAAAAAAATTAGGCACTTATTTTCTTTCTTTTTTTATTTATTACCGTTATTATCTTAACCTGAAAAAACAAATACGGCTATGTCTTGCAAACCAGCATTACCACATGGTAGTAATTGGTGGTGGCCAGCTAATAAATTCATCAAAAAATCAAAGAATTAGTTTTTTTTCAATAGCGCTTTATATTTGGGCAAAGGCCATCAAAAAAATGCAGATACCTGTTTACATAGCAGGCGTGGGTGTTGCTGGTAAATTTTATTCCTTTGAAAAATACCTATATAAAAATGCCCTTCAAACCACAAAAGAAATTTGGGTAAGAGATATTTTTTCTCAGCAAAGCCTTTTTAAAAATTTTAAGTTGCAGTCCCGTATAATACCCGATGTTGCTTTTTTTGATACACAGCCAAAGCGACAATATAAAAAGAACAATACTGCACTGGTAGGTATTTATGGATATGATGAGTATAAAAAATCTTTTGGTATGACATGCCTTGATAAGTATTCATATTATGCAAACTGGAAAAAAATAATTGATGTTTTTACGAATGAGGGATATCAAATTTCATTATTTTATACCACAGAAACAGATGCAGCAGAAACCTTTTGCTTTAAACAATATTTACAAAAACAAAATATAGATTTACCCGTTGCAGAGGTTACATGTTTGGTTGATTTGAATAAGGTTTTTGAAAATGCAAGTCTTGTGTACGCTGCCCGTATGCATGCACTGATTCTGTCTTATAAAAAAGGTTGCCGTGTGGAGGCTTATGAAATTTCTCAAAAACTTAAATCGTTTGCCGAGGAATATATAGGATCTGGCAAACAACCTGAAAATATAAGTAAGCAATTATACGATACTTTTGCAACGTATTTTAATGCTATAGAAAATTGAAATGATTTTAAAACACCAACAGTTGTATAAAGCAGGCTTATGAAGATAATGCATGTAATAGATGGACTAGGAAGAGGTGGGGCTGAAAGTTTGCTCATAAATAGCATTCAGTTGTTGCCAGCAGATGAGCATGTGGTTATCTGTCTTTCAGATTTGTATGATTTTGATCCTGCATTAAAAAAACGCTTTGTTCATTATACTATAATTGTAAATAATAAATTACGTATTCTCGGCGCTATTTTTAAAATACGAAAGATTATCAAGAGGCACAAGCCGCAATTAATACATGTGCATTTGCCGCTTTCGGGTATCATTACAAAGCTGGCCGCACCAAAACACATTCCGTTATTTTATTCTATCCACTCCGAATACAGTTTTTGTTATTTTAATAAAAATATGACTATTAAAATAATGGAAAAATTTACGGCCAGGCCTTATCATCATCTTATAGGAGTTTCAAAAACAGCAGTTGATGATTATGTACAGTATATTACCAACAGCGGCAGTACAGATGTTTTGTACAACTTTGTGCCAGAAAGATTTTTTAAAGCAAGGCAAGGGTTACCTTATAAGGCTGGTGCAACTTTACATTGTATTGCTGTAGGCCATTTGAAATACGAAAAAAATTATGAGTATATACTGGCGCAATTTGCATTGCTTAAAAATCTACCAATTAAGCTGGATATATATGGAGATGGCGTTGATGCAGATAAATTAAAAAAAATAAAAGCCGATTTACAACTTTCCGCTGTGGAATTTAAAGGAAAGGCACGTAATGTGGGTGAATTGATGGAACAATACAATTTGTTTATTACATGTTCTTTATCCGAGGGTTTTGGTATAGCTCCGCTTGAAGCTATGGCTGCCAAGTTGCCTGTGCTGGTATCTTCAATACCGGTTTTTAAAGAGTTAATAAATGATGTTGGAATATTTGTGCAAACACAAGCATATACGCACAGTGAAAGCCTTTCTGCCACAATTGAAAATATATTTAGCGGCAAAATAAACTTAGCAGATAATATTGAGCCTGCATTCATCAGAGCAAAACAAATAGCCGGGCCGGAAAATTATGGTTTAAAACTGAAAAGTATTTATGAAAAATATCTGTAGTATTTATTTAAAATGATATGCAGTTATTGCGTTAATTTTATTTTTTTTATAAGTTAAAAAAACATGTATGTGTGGTATTTCAGGATTTGTTGATTTTAACAGAAAATCCAGTAAAGACATTTTAGAAAAAATGAACCGTACACTACATCACCGTGGGCCTGATGGTGAAGGTTACGGCATGTATGAAACTGAAACTGCAATTACGGGTCTTGGCCATCGGCGCCTAAGTATTATTGATCTATCTGTAGGAGGCAGCCAGCCTAAAACATATAATCAACTTCACATCACGTTCAATGGAGAAATATACAATTATGCAGAAATAAAAAAAGAACTGGAAGGAAAAGGCCACCAGTTTAATAGCCATAGCGATACCGAAGTTATTTTACATGCATATAGCGAGTGGGGTAGTGCAGCTTTGCAAAAATTCATCGGTATGTTTGCATTTGTAATTTATGATGAAAATAAAAAACAACTATTTGCTTGTAGAGACAGGGCCGGCGTTAAACCCTTTTTCTATTATTTTAAAGACGGATTATTTCTTTTTGGCTCTGAGCTAAAAGCGCTGTTGCAACATCCCAGTTTTACAAAAGAAATTAATACAGATGCTGTGGCAGCTTTTTTACAATTTGGATATGTGCCAACACCTAACTGCATCTTTAATGATACCTATAAATTAAAGCCTGGGCATTATTTAATTCTTGACCTGCAAACAAAAACACTACAAACAACCAGGTACTGGAACGTATATGATGCATATAATAAACCAAAGTTAGATATAAGTTTACCCGATGCCATTACAGAAACAGAAAAAGTGCTTACCAGCGCTTTTCAATACCGTATGGTAAGCGATGTGCCTGTAGGTGTTTTTTTAAGCGGCGGCTATGATAGCACCTGTGTAACCGCCATTCTGCAAAAAAACAACAGCGAAAAAATAAAAACATTTACCATTGGCGTACCCGATGCCGGTTTAAACGAAGCCCCCTTTGCCAAACAGATTGCCAATTATTTGGGAACCGACCATACTGAATATTATTGTACACAAAAAGAAGCATTAGAAATTGTACCCCAACTCCCGTTTTTTTACGATGAACCTTTTGCCGACAGCAGTGCCATACCTACCACTTTAGTAAGCCGTATTGCCAGAGAAAAAGTTACTGTGGCCTTATCTGCAGATGCCGGCGATGAAATTTTTGCCGGATATAATAGGTATGATTATATGGTTAAATATGGCAACTCAATAAAAAAAGTGCCTGCATTTATGCGCCGGGGTACAGCAGCTTTAATGGATATGGTGCCAGCCGATAAAATCCCTGTGCTTAATAAAAAATATCTATTTCACAGCCGCTACGAAAAAGTAAAATCACTTTTAAAAGAACCTTCTGCAAAAAATGTTTTAATGAGTCTTACCCGGCAAATGGGCGACAGAGATTTAAGAGCTTTGTTTATTGATGAATTTAAAACCATGCCCTCATATTTCGATAGCAGCGATTTAACTGCTGAAAGATATTCAATACTGTCATATATGATGGCTATTGACTACCAGACTTATTTGCTGGATGATATCTTACAAAAAGTAGATCGGGCAGGCATGAGCGTAAGCCTGGAAGGAAGGGAACCTTTTTTAGACCATCGGATTATTGAATGGGCAGCACAATTGCCGTTGGAATATAAATACAATAAAGGAAATAAAAAATTCATCCTTAAGGAGATTGTACATAAATATGTACCGGCAACTTTGATGGACAGACCAAAGATGGGCTTTGGAATTCCTATTGCCAATTGGCTGCAAAACAACCTAAAACCTTTTGTTGACCTATATTTTGACGATCAGTTTATAACCAGGCAGAATATTTTTAATAACAATGAAATTCAAAAGATAAAGAAATCTTTCTACGAGGGTAAGATTGAAAGGGCAGAAAAAATTTGGTACTTACTGATGTTTCAAATGTGGTATGATAAGTGGATAAACAATAATTAATACCATGCCACTGCAGCCACCTAAAAAAATATTATTCATTTCTTACGATGGTATGACAGACCCACTTGGGCAAAGCCAGGTAATTCCGTATCTACAGGGGCTTAGCAAAGCAGGGTATTTAATATTTTTATTAAGCTGCGAAAAAAAAGAAGTATTTGAAATAAACAGGCTAGCTATCCAACAATTGCTTGATGCCGCTAATATTAAATGGATACCGTTACACTATACCAAAAAACCACCAGTTATATCTACACTGTTAGATGTTTTTAAACTTAAAAAAGCTGCTCGTAAAATTCACCAAAAATATAAACTGGATATGGTGCACACCAGGCCCGGTATTCCGGCATTGATTGGATTGTGGATGAAGAAAAAAATGGGGATAAAGTTTTTAAACGACATCAGGGAGTTTTATGCTGATAGCCGTGTAGATGGCGGTATGTGGAATACAAGGATGCCGTTGTACCGCTTCATTTACAACTATTTTAAAAAGAAAGAAGCAGAAGCTGTACGCCAAAGCAATGGTATTGTTTGCCTAACTTATGCAGCCGAAAATATTATTAAGGAATGGAAAGAATATGATACATCAATACCTGTAGAAGTTATACCCTGCAGCGCCGATATGCAGCTCTTTAACCCTGATAAAATTGATGAAAATGAAAAAGCGAAATTAAAAACAGCGTTAAATATTAATAAAGGCGACCTGGTTGTAAGCTATCTTGGTTCAATTGGAGGATGGTACCTTACAGATGAAATGATGCAATTTTGTAAAGAGCTCATTAGTAAAATACCAGTAGTAAAACTGTTATTCATATCGCCGCACCGGCACAAAGAAATTAAATTACTAGCAGAAAAATACGGGATACCAACTGATAAAATCCTTATTAAAAAAGCAGCCAGGTTACAAGTGCCGCTATTATTATCATTAAGTTGGTATTCGGTTTTTTTTATCAAACCCTGTTATTCAAAACAATCAGCATCGCCTACAAAACATGGCGAAATTATGGCAATGGGTATTCCATTAATTACCAACCGTGGTGTTGGTGATGTGGAAATGGTTGTAGAAAAATATCAATCGGGGGTGATACTTAAAGGTTTTACAGAACAGGATTATATAAAAGCGGTGGAAGAAATACAGTCTGCGGCTGTAACGGATTCTGCTAATATCAGGCAGGCAGCAAAAGAATTTTATGCGTTGGAAACTGCCATTGAAAAATATATCAGCATTTACAAACGTATATTGCAGTAATAAATGATTTACTAATCATCATGAGTAAGAAATATTTAATTATTGGTGCAGGCTTTTCGGGTTCTGTATTGGCAAATCAATTGATAAAAAGCGCTGATTGTATTATTGATATTTGGGACGAACGAAACCATATTGGAGGTAATTGCCATACACAAAGAGATGAAAAGACAGGAATCATGGTTAACAAGTATGGCCCAAATATTTTTAATACGAATAATAAATAAGTATTAAAGAATTGTTATTTAGACAC
>DAOLYC010000115.1:0-7129 GCA_035425605.1 Ferruginibacter sp. | reverse complement strand
ATTCTAAATTTTTCTTTACTGCATTTCGGCGCAGGTCCATAAACCTGTATTTCATTCGTAAATCATCGCCGCCATCTGTATCATCTTGTATAGTAAATGGAGGAACTGCTGATTTGTTAAGAATTTTAAATGCTGTAACGTTTATCTCAATTTCCCCGGTGAGAATGTTAGTATTTTTATTGCTGCGTTCATTAACAGCACCGGTAATTTGCAATACATATTCCCTGCCCAATGGGTTGGCATCCAGTTGGTCATTCAAATTTTCTGAAAATAATAATTGGGTAATACCGTAGCGGTCTCGCAGGTCAACAAATGTAATACTACCAAATTTACGAATGGTTTGCACCCATCCGGCAAGGGTTACTTCTTTGTTTGTATCTGAAAGCCTTAATTCGCCACAGGTATGTGTTCTGTACATAGTATTTTAAAAATTGAGCGGCAAAGATACTGAAATACAGGTGCAGGAAAAAGTAATCGTTTATTGCTCAACATTAACCCTTATTCCTTCGCTATGGCTTGTAAACTCAGGAGCATACATACATTGAATGCTGGTAATGCCATTGCTGAAATTACCGGCATGTGTTACAAACATTGAATACTCAAAAACATAACTACCACGGTTAAGCCAGCCAAAGAAAAAGTTGGTGCTGGCATCTTTTGTACTTTCGTAGTAACCCATGCCGCCCTGGTATTTGTATTGGCTGATTACATTGGTTGGTTCCATACAAGCTGCCCTCATATCTTTCATGTGTACATATTCCATATCTCTATCAACTTTTAATTCTATACGCACTTTCACTTTATCACCAACTTTTAGTTGAGCGCCATCTTCTAATGAAATGAGTACAGGGCCTTTGTCGGAGTTTTTTTCGATGAATAATTTTTTAACCAGCTTTAATGGTGTTTCTGCCGGTGTTATTTTATCCAGGTCTTCAAAATATTGCCAGTACACCGAACCCCAACTTGTTGATGAACTTGTTTTTTGATTTGAAGGTTTGCTGATACTAACAGAAATATTACCCATCTCTGGGTTTATTTTTTCAGCAGTGATGGTTTCTTTAAAATAGCCGGTACCTGATTCAGTTTTATTATCAGTACTTGTAAAAACAGTTTTACCTAAATTAATGGTTACTTCTTTTTCTTCGGCGAGCCAGTTATTACCGCCAAGGAGTAGGGCATAGCAGGCTTCGGCGGTGGCTTTGGTTGTTTTCCAGTTTTGAGTTTGCTTTTGTTTTAACAGCCAGGTTTTTAAATCATCCACTGTTTTATTGTTTTTATCAATATCTATAAATGCTTCAATCATCATGGCCTGCGATTCAATTGGAGCCTGGTACCAGTAATAACCACTGCTGGTCCATTCTTTCCAGTACATGCCCATTTCTTCTTTAATAATTGAATTTTCCTTTAAAGATTTTATGATGGCATTGGGTGTTACTGCATCATTGCTGCGGTAAAGTGCTAGTGCAATCATAGCCTGCATGTACTTACTGTTGTTTAACCAGTATTTTTTTGCCTGGTTGATGTAATAATTATATGCTGTTTGCGATGCTGCTGCAACTTTATATTCTTTAAAGAAACTCCGCATGTACAAATACTGTATTTGAATACTGCTAAGATTGTTCTGGTTTAATTTTATTTTATACCTGATAAGGTTATCATAATCTTCTTTTATTTTTTTATCAAGGTAGGGAATGGCTTTAACAATAATAGATTTTACTGATTCATAATTATCGCCTGTTAGTGCATGTAGTTTTCTCAGGTGTCCAATACCGGTTGCAATGTATTGAGTCATGTACCGGTCGTCGGATCCGCCTTTAAACCATACAAAACCGCCATTGATACTTTGCATCACTTTCAATTTATTAAAAGCAGTTTGTTGCTCTTTACTCATTCGTACCATATCAAACAGCAGGGCAATATTTTTCTTTTGCTGGTTTTCGTTTTGTGCATTCAGTACCCAGGGTGTTTCCTGTAGTAACACTGATTTTAACTCTTCATTTTTTTGAAGATTGGAATGTAAAGCTGCCGTGTCAATATTTTTCCAATGCTCAAAAACTGCTTTTATTTTTGGTGCTGCTTTTGTAATATAAGATGCCAGTGTATTAGCATAATATCGATTCCAGGTTTGTTCGGCACATTCATAAGGATATTCCATTAAGTAGGGCAATGCCTGCAATGCATACCATGCAGGATTACTTGTGTATTCTACCGTTAATGCATGGTTAGTAATTGTAGCGCTATTGCCACTGTTAAGCAGTTTATCAAACTTAAAAGATTTTGTAGTTTGGTTGCGTAAGTTGATGGGCATACTTTCTGTTACCAGCATTCGGTTGGTTAAAATTGGAATAGCCATTTCTTCGCCATCGCTGTAATCACCTGCTTTTGCAACAATCCTGTAACTCATGGCCGAGTTAAAATTAAATGGAATTTCCATTGGAAATTTAACAGCTTCACTTTGTCCGGCAGCAACAGTAAAATACTGATTTGGGAAAACATTTTTAAACCATCCGTCAACAGGCTTGTTGGTTGCGGCATCTAATAATTCAAGAGAAGCAATACCGGTAACTTCTTTATTGCTAAGGTTTACAATTTTTGCACTAAACTCCATGTTGTCGCCCTCTCTCATAAACCGGGGAGCGTTGGGCTGCACCATTAATGGTTTTTGTGTTATCACGGTTTTTTCTGAATAGGCACTTGCTACATCTTTGGTATGAGCAAGTGTCATCAGTTTCCATTTGGTTAGTGCTTCGGGCATGGTAAACGAAAATTCAATATTGCCATCGGCATCCGTTTTTAAATCGGGGAAGAAGAAAGCGGTTTCGTTGAAATTTTTACGTATTTGAACATTTGTATTTCCTGTATTTTTTTCAGTTGCATTTGAACCTGTTGTTTTCATTTTAAAGGAAATGGAGTCATACATTACATCTTCATCTTTTTTAACATTTACACCTGCAACTTTACCAGATAATGCTCTATCAACAGTTATCTCACCTTCAATATCTTTGTTTGGAACAGAAGGCGCTGCCATTGCTACAGTCATACGATCTAAATTGTGATCATAGTATTCAAAACCCAACAAGCGGTCGTAATATTTTTCTATAGGAGTTAAATAATCAAAATCTGTTTTATTAAACTCTTCTGAACTAACATCAATAAATCCATTAGCGCTCCAATTGATTGTATTATACAAACCGGGCCAAATATTTGGCCTTTGCCAGTTATGGGGCTTAAATTGATCGAGACTTGCATCGTACATGCCAGCCAGCAATTCAGCAGCAACTTTTTCTCCTTTATTACCGGTAATTTTTACTTTCCATTTTTCCATGGCGCCTGGTAATAGTTTATCTCTAAAGGTTTCGTAACTGATGTTGAGGTCTTTATTGCTCCAGGGAATACTGAAACTTTCGTACCCGAAATAAAAACGGTTGTGTTGCACAAAAGCATAGCTCATGGCCATGCCGCCACGGTCTTGTTCATCTACAGCATATATGAAAGATGTAGCTTGTGCGTTGTTAATTGTTTTAAAACTAAAATCAGTGGGTTTATTCATTTTTCTGAATGAATGTATCATCCAAATCTTTTCAAATCCTGTTTTAATGTTGTAGCTAATTTGTTCACCAGGTTGAGCAGTTCCTTTTGTAACTTCAATATTTATTGCATCATATTTTTTATCAATTGCAATATTGTTTGTTAGCCGAATATATTTTTCTGCTTTCACCAACTCACCATATTTATCTTTTGTTGTAGCAACTATTTTATACCATCCGCTTTGGAAATTTTTATTTTTTATTTTGAATGCTGAATTTTCAGAAGTGCTATCTGTTATGTCATCCACTTTTTCTCCTAAAGGCCAATTCACTTTTTGGTCTTCATCTTTATAAATATCGTAAGGAAATAATGTTTCATATTCCAGTTTGCTCATAGTAAACTGATCGGGCATATCCCAAAACCTGCTGCGGAAAATCTTTGTAGGCGATTGTACTTTGTTTATGGTGATATTCACTTCAGCCTTATCAAAAATTCCATTCAGGTTGGTGCTGCTGATTGATATATTTCTTAAACTGTCGGCAGGTAAACTTTCAGGCATGTTTATATTTAGCTGCAGCGCCTGGTAAGCAACTGCCACCGATGTATTGCCAATATGGGTTTCTCCATTAACATCAGTGATAGCGGCACTTACTTCGTAATAAAATGTTGGCTGGTCTTTTTTATCTATCGTTTTATCGGGGATGGCTTTAAATTTAATTTTAAATTCACCATTGGCATCGGTTACAGTTGTGCCGTTGGTTATTCCCATTTTTTCATTATCAATCAATGACGAGTATTTATAATAACCCCAACCCCACCAAACCGGGTATTGTACTTTACGAACTACCCGGAAACTAACTTTGGCACCATCAATATTATTGCCTGCATAAGCTTTGGCTGTTCCAATAACTTCAATGCTGTCGTTAACTCTATATGTTCCTTTTGGTTTTTGTATTTCGGTAAAAAATTTAGGACGCTTATATTCTTCTACACTAAAACTGTAAGAAGCATTAGTTATAGAATCGTAAAGGGTGAAATTGCCATTCATTACGCCTTCGGGCAAACGGAAAGAACCATTGTAGCTACCATATTCGTTTGTAGTTACAGTAAGTTCACCCGCTTTTTGCCCATTGGCATCATTTAAAAATAACTTTGTTTTAAAATTGGGCACTACAGCGCTCTTTACAATATCTTTTTCTGTTGTAATTACAATGCCTTTAAAATATAATGTTTGCCCAGGCCTGTAAATAGAACGATCTGTAAATAAAAAAGTACGAGGTTTTATATTTGTTGTGTAACTGTTGTAATTATATGAATAATTGTTATCATCCAAAAACAATTCATCATTGCCATAAAATACCTGTAGCAAATAATTCTTGTTTTCTATTCTTTGATTTAATTTAAAATGGCCATTTTTATCAGTTGTGTAATTTTCAAGTTTCTTTTCTTCATACACACTGCTGTTGTAATTATAAACTGATTGCCAAATCTGCACCCGTGCATTGGCAAGCGGTTGGCCATTATCCCTGTTTAATACATAATAATCATCTTTATTGGTATGTATATAGCTGATATTGCTTATGAATGTTACCTGTTTTGAAATAATGTTTTTGTCAAGAGAAAAATTTGCATCAATACTTGCCAGGATAAGATAGATACCATTATCCAATCCTTCAATTTTTATTTCGGCGGCATGTTTCTGGTAATCCTGAAGGTCAGGTAAGTTGATGCTCCAGCTTTTTATTGATTGTAAACCGGTATAAGCTTTCCAGTTTTTATCGTCATCCAACCCGTCGAGCTTTATTAATTCTTCCCTGCTTGTTTTTATTGCACGCAGGTATAATGTTTTAACATTTTTATATTCAACCAGTGTGCGAAAGGGCTGGTTAGGAATATTTACTTTTTCAGTCTGCAGGTTTAAGAAAGGTTGTTCAATTTGTATTATTTCATTTTTTGCATTGATGCCTCCTTCAGCATTGGGAAACTTATTATAAACCTGTTCAAATAATTCTTTAGCTCTTTTTATTTCATATTGATTAGTAGTTTTTGTAAACGGTTCATAGTCTTCTCCACGGTTTAAATAAATCAAACCTCGCAAATACAAGGCTTGAGCAATTACCGGGTTGTTTGGATATGTTTTTTCAATATCTAACAGTGCATCTTCATATAGTTTATCCTTATTTGATGAAACAGACTCAGCATAAACAAAATACAGCCTTGTCAGGTCAGCTTCAATCAGTGCGTTGGGGTTTGCATCTTCAATATGAAATTTTAAGATGTCTTGTAAAAGAAACAGGGCGTTCAGTTGTAAAGATGTGCTGTCTTTGATTTTGAAATTTGTATTTATAAACTCACGGGTATTTGAAAAAGCTTTATCATTATCAATTTTTAACTGGTTAACCGGACTTGCAATTGAATGTTCATCATTTCTATAAAATTCTAAAGCCCTAAAAGCTAAAAAATCATAAAGTGTAGGACGAAGTTGCCGGGTGTTTTTCCCTTTAATAATGATGGCATCCAGTCCTTCCAGCTTTGTATTTTTTAAAACAATATCATTTTGTAAAGAGGCTTTGTATAAGGATGAAATGGTTTCATACAACTTTTCAATACTCCAGGTAGTAATGTCTTTGCTTTTTTCTTCAGCAAGTTTGGTGCGGTGGGTTAATATCCAGCTATTATCTTTCAGGTATTGCCAAAACATTTGTGCCTGCATACTCTGTAAAATATTTTTTGCCGGCGAGTTGGACTTTGTAATCAATGTATCTATGAAGAATATATTATTTTCCCGGCTGTCTTCCTCCAGCATGTTGCGGTATTTAATTTGATACATACAAGCTTTTATCTGCTGTGCATCGTTGCGGGCATTAACTGCCAGGTTGTAAATAACCAACACTTCTTCCAGTGCAGATTTTGTAAGCCCTTTTTTTTCCAACGCTTCAACTTTTTTCCAGTTGGCATTGTAGTCGTTATTTTTTTGAGCCATTGTGTATATTGATATGCCTGTTATAAAAACAATAAACAGGAAAAATTTCTTTAAAAACATAATCATCAGTTTTATACTGTTTTAATTATAATTCTATGTCTAAACTTTAAGTTACGGATTAATTACAAGATACAATTTGTTACGCAGCCATTATAGCAGTAACAAAATATACAAATTTACTCTTAGATGGAATTAAAACTTGTTTTGCATAAAGCGAATTAATAAAATTCATTAACATATTATTAATCGCCGGTATTAAACCAACGGCATACAAATTGGTTTATTAATATAACACAGTTTGAAAACATGGCTATTTGTATTTTCAAATTTGTTACATGGCTATACTTTGAAGCCGGGGCATAAGCTCCGGTTTTTTCTATTAGTGATATTTAAAATAAAAAACCCGGCACTATTTCTTAGCAACGTCTCTCCCTGGTTTTTCCCTACTGGCGCAAGTCTTCCGCCAGAAGGCGGATGACTTGATGCCGATAAAATCAGTCCCGATTGCATCGGGAAATTTGAAAAACAAAATTTGATTATATTTACCAAAGCTATTTCTTAGTAACGTCTCTCCCTGGTTTTGTGTGATAGCCGAGGACGTTGCGTTATTTAATCTGC
>DAOLYC010000114.1:0-7158 GCA_035425605.1 Ferruginibacter sp. | reverse complement strand
CCACTGTAAAGTTTTTTTGCATCATCAACTGTTGCTATACTTACACCGCTGTTGCCTACCTTTCCGTAAATATCAGGCCTGTGGCCTGGATCTTCGCCATATAATGTTACACTATCAAAAGCTGTTGATAATCTTTTTGCCGGTTGCCCAATACTTACATAATGAAATCGCCTGTTGGTTCTTTCGGGCCCACCTTCGCCGGCAAACATTCTTGTTGGGTCTTCTCCTTCACGTTTTAAAGGAAATACACCTGCAGTAAATGGAAATTCGCCGGGTACATTTTCCTGCAACTGCCATTTTAAAATATCGCCCCAGTCTTTATATTTTGGTAAGATGACTTTTGAAAGTATGGTGCCAGATAAACTTTTATAAGTAAGCGGTTGCTTAATTATCTTATCCCTTACTTTAAATTCGTAAAATTCTTTTTTATATCTATCCACCAACTGTGGCCAATCCTGTATTAATTTTTTACACTCAGGATGCAATTGTTTTTCTAATGTTGATTTTATATTTTGCAGTTCGTCTTTAACATTGGATGAAAGGGGTGTAGGTACAGAAAGCGTTCCTTCTAACTGGTATAATTTTGTGGCAATAGCAGCTTGTTCATTTGTCCAGCTATCATAATCGGCAATGGTTTCAGCAATTTCACTCAGGTACCTTACCCTTTTTGGAGGAATAATGGTTGACTGGCTGAAAGTGTCTTTTTTATGTGCATGATGAGGAATCTCTCCATGAAATTTTACGCCGGTTTTTTCAGCAATCTTTTCCATTAACCTTTCAAACAATTCATTAACGCCTGCATCATTAAATTGCGCAGCTATTGTTCCAACAATTGGCAACTCCTCGTCTTTGGCGCTAAATAAAGTATGATTGCGTTTGTATTGTTTGCGTACATCATGCAAGGCATCCAATGCACCGGCTTTATCAAACTTATTCAAACAAATCACATCGGCATAATCCAGCATGTTTATTTTTTCTAATTGAGATGGAGCGCCATATTCTGGTGTCATCACATACATGCTGATATCTACATAATCTAAAATAGAAGCATCGCTTTGACCCACACCGGCGCTTTCTAAAATAATCAAATCATAATTTGCCGCTTTACAAATATCAATGGCTTCCTGCACATATTCGCTTAATGCTTTATCACTTTCTCTTGTAGCCAGGCTACGCATATATGCCCTTGGCGATGAAATGGAATTCATCCGTATCCTATCGCCCAATAAAGCGCCGCCAGTTTTTTTCTTTGATGGATCAACAGAAATTACAGCAATTGTTTTATTGGTATAGGCATTTAAAAAACGACGTACAATTTCATCTGTTACTGATGATTTTCCGGCGCCACCTGTACCTGTAAATCCTAAAACAGGAATTTTCTTATCGTTTTTTTGCTGATTGTTTGCAGGGTTTAAACCATTTTCGGCATTGGTAATTTCACGGGCAATTTTTCTTACATCATACACTTCACCTAATGTCATTGCAGTCTTGTATTCACCATTTCCATTTAAATTAAAGTCGCATGTTTTAACCACATCTTCTATCATACCTTCCAGTCCCATCTTTCTTCCATCATCGGGGCTATAAATCCTGGTAATACCATAATTATGCAGTTCTTCAATTTCTGAAGGAAGGATAGTGCCGCCGCCGCCGCCGAATATTTTTATGTGGCCACATCCGTTTTCATCAAGCAGGTCTTTCATGTATTTAAAAAACTCCACATGGCCGCCCTGGTAACTGGTAATGGCTATGCCTTGTACATCTTCTTCTATGGCGCACTCTACAATTTCGGCTACGCTGCGGTTGTGGCCCAGGTGAATGATTTCGGCACCCTTGGCCTGCATAATGCGGCGCATGATATTGATGGCGGCATCATGCCCATCAAACAAAGATGCTGCGGTAACTATCCTTACTTTATTTTGTAGTGAAAATCCCATGTTGAAATCAATTCGTTAAATATAGCCAAACAAATATTGTATCAATAAAAAATGATACAATTTGTAATGCTGCAAATTTACAGATTATAGATTTCAATCCTTTGAATTATTTGCAGTGTGTTTTATGACTTTTTATAAAATCCATTAACCTGTTTGAAAGTTGCAATTTGTTATTTATTGCCAGCACGTTTCAATGAACCAAAATCAAGATAACTACCCACAGAAAAATTAGCCGGCCGGTAATTGAATGGGTCATAAGCTGCAAGAAGAGAGAGGGAGCCTTGAAATTCGAACCGTAAACCCGGAACATTTTTAAACCCAAAACTGCTTACAAAAGCAGGTTCAAAAAAGAATTTGGCCCGGTAATCGAGGTTGTTTAATATATAATCGGAAAGCTGGCCAGGACTGTAATTAGTTTTTATGGAATTGAATTTTACAACACTTGCTCTAAGTGCTATTGAAGTACTAAAACTTCCTTTGCTACGGAATACAAATGCAGGCTGAATATAAAATTTAAAAATATTTGACTGGTGAAAATAATCTCCGTTGATGGAATGATCGGTAAAACTAAATCTTCCTAAGCCGGCGCCACCAAGCACCTGGAAGAAGACAGTTTTTCTTTTGTTCATGTTAAAATAGTAACCACCTCCCAGTTCAGCAAGGTTGCGTTTATATTTTATGTTTACAGAATCGGGGCCACCGGTAGTACGTTCCCATCGTTGAAAATAACTTGATTGAATTGCCCAGTTATCAGATAATGCGTATGCACCTTGTGCATCAAAACCATTGCTATGTGAGTAAATACGCTCGTTGTTATATGTTTCATCGGTGGCTGGGTTTGTTGAATATAATCCACCAATTTTACCATCGCCTTTTTGGGTTAATACGGGCACATTATGCGCCGATGGACTGTAAGCATACCTGGCAGTTTCGCAAGCGCTTAATGAAATTAATGAGATGATTAAAAAATTTTGAACGAGTGTTTTCATGTTTTTTATTTGTACGGTTAATACCTGGTAAAGCAAAGATGTAATATTGGCTTTAAATGCTGCTTTTATTGCCAAGTTTTTTTTGTAAAGTATAATATATATGTGATGAAAAGTTAGTGCATCTTAAAAGTTAGCGCTGCAAAATCTTCCACACTTAAAGCTTCGGCACGTTTTAAAAATATTTCATGCTGCAAATCTTCGGCAGAAAACAAACTTTTTACTGCATTACGCATGGTTTTACGCCGTTGGTTAAATGCTGTTTTTACCAAAACCCAAAATGCCCTTTCACTCTTATAATTAAGTGTTGCAGTTTTTCTTTTTAACAGAATTACTCCACTTTGTACTTTTGGTGGAGGTTCAAAACAATGGTTGCTTACATCAAATAAATATTCCACTTCGTAATAAGCTTGTACTAAAACACTCAATACGCCATACACTTTACTACCTTCCTTTGATGCGGCCCTTTCGGCAACTTCTTTTTGAAACATGCCTATGATACAGGGTACATCATCTTTCCATTCCAATATTTTAAAAAGTATTTGTGTTGAGATATTGTAAGGAAAATTGCCAATAACTGTAAAAGATTCTTCAAAGGGTTTATCCATTTCCAAAAAACTCTGATGTATGATTTTTTCTTTAAGTAAAGGATAAGTTTTTAACAGGTAAATTACTTTTTCTTCATCCAGTTCTACCGCCTTAAAATTTACTGGCAATTGCATAAGATGCTTTGTTAGGGCGCCAGCACCGGGGCCTACTTCAAGCAGATTGGAAAATTTTTCTTTTTTTAAGACGGCCAATATTTGTTGAATAACATTTTCATCTTTTAAAAAATGCTGGCCCAATGATTTTTTATGTGTGTACATAAAACAAAAGTAACATAAAAAAAGCCCTTCCATTTTGTAGAAGGGCTTTTATGATTTGTTATAAACTTACAGGCTATCTTGTAATAAACAATTTTTTAGTTACTATTTCATCCTGAATTAATATTTGTAGCGAATAAACGGCATTGCTAAGTTTGCTTATTCCATTAATGTCAATTACATTATCTCCTTTATAAACTTTGTTTACCTGTAGCAGCACTACTTTACCCAGGTTATCAATAAGCCTGAAAGTTACATTGGTTTCTTTTTGAGCTTTTAACCTTACCTGAACAAAATCTCTGGCAGGGTTAGGTGTTACTCTAATATCGGTTTTTGATGTACTGTTTTTTACAGCAATGATATTGCTATATTTTATATCTCCGTTTTTACCAATAACTTTTAAGCGGTAGTACACAAGATCGTTGTTTATACCAGCAATATTATCAGTAGAGCTAAAGCTTTGTTGAACATTTAATAATACAACATCGGTTACAGTTACTATTTTAGTAAAGCTACTGTTATCCAAACTTCGTTCCAATTCAAAATGGTCAATTTCAATATCTGAAATAATTTTCCAGTTAAGCGTTACAATTTTATTTAGTTGTGTACCTGTAAAGCTTAAGAATTGAACTGGTAAAACCACACCTACATATCGCCAGTCACGGTTTGGCTGCCCAATAGTTTTTTTCTGTACGGTACATCTTGATCCGGGAGTGGGATCGCCTGTAAGACTACCTCCATTTCCCATCATGTAAGATGTGCCTTCAATATTTGTAACTGAATTCAGCGAATCAAACTTATTATCCAAACCATCTCCATCAGTATCCAGGCCGGTAGGTGTAATATCATCATCTGCAATATTGTTCAGGTTAAAATCATTGCCTTCAGCAATATCGGGTTGTCCATCACCATCAGTATCAAGGTCTCTGTAATCGGGTACGCCATCGCCATCGTGATCGTACACTAATATACCCGAACCACCAAATGCAGAAGGATTGTTATCGTAAACATTCACAATTCCATCTCCATCTGTATCGGTTAATGTTGGTAATAAATAACCAGCAGTTGTTTGTCCTTCAATATTATCTGGTATGCCATCAGCATCCGAATCTATATCCAGGTAATCAGGAAAAGAGTCAGCATCTGTAAACCTTAAACCAAGTGTTGGTTTTGATGATATCACAATTGCCCATCCATTTGCACCCCTTGCGCCATCTACTATACCATTAAAATCTGCATCAGGGAAACCGGCTTCAATTACATCTGCAATACCGTCGCCATCACTGTCTAAATCGTATGCATTTGGCCGCAAGTCCCTATCCTTATTTTTATTGGGATAGCTATCTGCTTTTCCATCCGAGTTAATATCAGCACCTGTTCTTAATAAGGCGGTTGCATTTATATAGCTATCGTGCAATCCATCATTATTTGCATCAACAAAACCATCAATTTTTCCGTCATTATTAGTATCAGGCCCTTCAGCTTCTACCACATCAGGTATGCCATCATTATCACTATCAATGTCTAGATAATTAGGAACACCATCAACATCAAAATCTGGAATTCCAAGGCCTAATCCGCTGTTGTAAGCATTGCCAAGGTTTGAATCAACAATATCAGAAAGGCCGTCTCCATCAGCATCTGTGAAACTATCTAATTTTCCATCGCCATTGGTATCAACACCAAAAGCTTCCACTACATCAGGTATGCCATCATTATCGCTATCCAGGTCAAGCATATTAATTATACCGTCTAAATCTGTATCAAACCTGTCGTCTATTCCATCGGCGTTGGCATCAATGCGGCCAGGGAAATTGGTATCGAGGTAATTGGGTATGCCATCATTATCAGAATCGCCATCGGCCTGAAAATTATCATTTATATAATCATTGTTATTATCAACAAACCCTGGATAAGTAGGATCGTAGGCATTAATAATGCCATTTGAATTTGCATCGGCAAAAGCTGCAGCCATATTACTTTCTACCCAATCAGGAATACCGTCTTTGTCTTTATCAATATCGCATGATATGAATACAGTTACTGCCTGGCAGGCAGTTGTATTACAATCACCTTCGGCACGTACATAATAAGTTGTGGTTACAGACGGAGTAACATTTATTGTAGCTCCTGTACCTACTAAAGAACCTGAACAACTTCCAGTGTACCAATGCCAGGTTGCATTAGTACCAAGTGAACCACCAGTAATACCCAGGCCAACTGAAATGCCCGGGCAAATATTATTTTTATTTTTTGTGGCTGATGATGGCGCTACTGAAAGTGATTTTCCAATTAACCTTGATCCAGGAGAAATATATTGGCAAAGTGGATTACCAATATTACCTGTTGCCGCAACAATTACTCTATAATATCTGCCAGTATCTGTAGGTGTTACCGGGTTAATTGTATAAGTTGATGAAGTTGCCCCCAAAATATTTGTCCATGGGCCGGCACCGGGTGCAGGAGACCATTGCCATTGGTAATCTTTTGAGCCAGGTATTACAGCCGGATCGCTCAGGTTGCCTGTAAATGTAACTGATGAACCGAGGCAAGTACCTCCAGGGTTATTGATACTAACAGTAGGTTCAGGGTCGCAAATACCATATTGTATATCATCCAGCGCCAGGTCGTTTCCACAACCACCGGGGCCGGCGTTTATCAATTCTAAAATTACGCTTGAGTAACCTGTAGGCATTACCCATTTCATTCCAAGTTGTTGCCAGCTTGTAAGTTTAATAGTATCTGTTGTAAATTGAGTAATTACAAGACCTGTTACCACATCTCTAATTCTTACCAATAACATTGGATATTTAAATCCACCTAATCCATCACAAACAGTCTGGTACGTACTGTTACCAATAAATGCAGTCCAGAACGATAAAGAATATTGCTGACCTGGGCAGGATACCGGTAAAATATCTTTATAAATAACTTTAGTGGCGGCGTCGGCATTTACTACCATCATTCTGCCATTTACTCCACCAGTATGATCAGTAAGTGATATGAAATTAGTAGGATCTGCTAAGTTAGTATTAGGTGATACACAAAATTTATTTATTGTTAATGGCGCAGTTGCAGTGCCAGCATAGGTAGAAGTAGCCGGTGGTATGGCAGGTAATGATGCAGACATACCGGCACCCGAACCGAAAGTTTGGTTATATAACACCTGACTTAATACCGAACAGGGCGGAGTAGTGGGTGTAATGGTTACCAGAAAAGGAGTTGGTTCGCCTTCACCAAAATCATCTGGTTTATCATTTTGGTTAAGATCGGGATTAGCGCCATTATTGGACGAGTCTCTTACCGCTGCATTATTAAAACCATTGGCGGTAGCAATGGCACTGTTATAATAAATAATACCAGGAACTATAT
>DAOLYC010000113.1:0-7177 GCA_035425605.1 Ferruginibacter sp. | reverse complement strand
TGATTTCGTCGAGATGTTTGTCGGCGTTGGAGCTTCGCGCGTTCGAGATCTTTTTGAACAAGTTTGCAAAAGAAAAATTATTAGCGACCTGTATGGTTCTGTAAACACCGGACTCACTTATTTAGTAGGATGATTTGATAATATTTATTTCCTATAACTGGTAAGGTAAGCATCTCCTCCATCAATATCATCAGCCAGTTGCCTTATTGTTTTTGTTTCAAATAATTGTATCAATTGATTTTTTATAAATTTATATTGGTTGTGCATAGGGCAAGGTTTTGTTTCAGAACATTTGTTTAAACCTAATACGCATTTATCCAAAATTTCGCTTTCATTCATGGCAATTAAAACAGCTCTAACGGGCAATTCTTTTGCTTTTTCCGTCATATAAAAACCTCCATTAGGCCCACGTATTGCACTTATTACCCTATTGCCCGGCGTAAGTAATTGTAAAATTTTTGCTGTAAAAGAAACCGGAGAGTCTATAGCTTTTGCTATTTCAGAAATACTTAGTTTGTTATCTACCGAACTTTTTTGTGCAATATAAATGGTAGCCCTTAATGCATATTCTGTTGCTTTGGAAAACATAATGTTTATTATATTGGAAAACTACTGATTTTAATTTAAGAATTAAAGTTTTACCTGTTTTGTATTTGTCCATTCGGCATACGAATCTTTTGTTTCATACATTTTTAAATGTGTAAGGTTAATATCGGGCGAAAATTTATTTAGTAAAATATCCTTAATAAGTACTAACAAGTTTTCTACAGTTGGTTCAGCATCCATAATTACCAGGTTGTTTGTAAATGATAACGAACTGTTCTCTTCTAAAAATTTGCTGGATAAAACCAAATGATGATCAAGTTTATTTATTACCGATTCTATAACCAGTTTTTTTAATTCTTTAAAGTCTATCAACATACCGGGTGAAGGAATATATCCTGCCTGATTAATTTGTGTGGTAATTGTAACATAAAGCATGTACGAATGTCCATGAATGTTCTTACAGTAACCAGCATATCCATGAATGGCATGAGCCATTTCAAAATAAAAGATTTTTGTAACCGATAACATAATAATAATTATAGAAGTCAATATTATTCCATTGCAAATACACTTCTCTTTTCTTCATATTTAATGAAAAACTTTTTATACTGACAGATTAATTGGTTTCTAAGTAATGGAAATAATATAAGATAGAACCCTGTAATCAGCAAAATTCCCGATAAAAAGAAAATTATGAAATATGGCCTTAGCTGCAACATCATCGTACTAAAAGGAATGGCTTCATCATGCATCTGCCATTTAGCTTTTAATACGCCAGCAATTATCAAACTTATCCAAAAGAACAATAACGATAAGTTTGCCGTATAAAAACCACGGTTTACCCATTTTATACTTTTTTCAAAAGGCATACAACTGTCTTTTAAAATATCAAATGCAATAGCTAGTAAAATAAAACTGTTAATACCAATGGTAGCACCCATGGTATGAGCTACGGTTATATGAGTACCATGTGTATAAACATTAATGGCGGGTATTGACATGGCAATAGCCAGTATTAATGTAAGAAAAATCCATATATCGGCAGCTATAAGAAACCGATAGGCAGTTTGATGATAATGTTTGCGGGCAGTACTTACAGATGATTTCCACTGCCAGATGATTCTGCCTAATATAAACAACTCTGTCATACTTACTGCATAACTTATGTGTTTTACAAATGGATAAGTAGGTACTGTATAAATATGATGTCCCCAATTAAACATCAGGTTAAATAAGCCTGTAAAATAAAGTACAAACGCAATGGGAGCATGGCTATATTTTTTACTGCCACTAATTTTTTCCATCAAAAATATGCTGCTTCCGTAAATAAGCATATTCCATGATCCTACCATAGAGCCATAAGATTTCCATTGCACCGTCATATCATTTACAACATTGCTTCTAAAATATGGGATAAGCCATAAATAAGATTCTATAAACGTAAATAAGAAAAAGAAAAGTCCTGTTAACCACATCCAAACATAAACAGGCAGGTTTTTAAAACTTCCCAATGAAGTTAAAAAATTAATGATAAACAAAATCCATCCCACGGCAAGTGGCATTGCCAGCAATGGATGAAACTCCCAATATTCTCTGCCTCCAAAAATTCCAAAAAAATATGAAACAATAATTGCAACAACTGTAATAAAAAAAATAGCAAATTGTATTTTAAGCAACAACGGCGAAAATATTTTTTTACCACTATATTGTTGTAAATAGGTGAGTACTGAACCGATGGCTGCAAAAATTATCCAGAACACAACCGAAGAAACATGTAGTGGTCTTACCTTTTCAAAAGACAGGTATTGTTTTATAAAATCGGGTACCAGGTATTGGATAGCGCCAGTTAATCCAAATAACATGCCTACTGCCATCAGTAAAAGGCCTGTTATGATAAAAAGCTTTGCAGTGCTAAGATTATTTTTGGTGAATGGTTCCATTATAGTTAAGTGTAAAAGTTTTTGGATCGGATTTACCAGATGCATCAATATCTTTTAAATACGATAGCAGTGAATTGGTTTCTTCTTCAGATAAATGAAATTGTGGCATGGCTCCTGTTCCTGTTTTTAAAAAAGCCTGTATAAATGCAGGGCCTCTTTTTGAATACACATTCGTAAGATCTGGTCCCAGGTAACCTCCCAGCCCGTACACTTGGTGGCAGGCATTACAATTGTATTGTTGCCAAACCATTTTCCCTTCGTCCATCTCTTTTTTTATAGCGATATTTTTTACCGGTAAACTTGTATATAAAAAAAATGAATAGCTTAAAAAACCCACTACCAGTAAAAAAAGTATAATTAATTTTTGCCAGTTTTTGTCCATAAAAATAAAGTGAAATAATTAAAGACAAAGTTATCTTTAATTATTATATTTGCAAATAATTTTAAAAAATGAGCTACAGATTTAAGAAAATATTATTAACTGATGCAGCTAATACAAGGATAATTATAAAAAAAGAATATTATAGTTTTTCTTTGTTGAATCGCTTACAGCGCTTGCATTTATTTTTTAAAACACATATTGGCTGGCGCCTTCATTTTTTATACGACACGATATTGAATAAAAATGGTAAAGCTAAATTTTCTAATAAGACTACTTTTATTCACGAAAAACCGATAGTATATTCCTGCTCCGGATGCTCCAGCACTGCACAGATGGCTAATTACGTTGCTTTACAATTAGATAGAAAGGAATTGGCAGAAATGTCGTGTATTGTAGGAGTGGGTGGAAATGTAAAAAAATTGGTACGTAAAGCAACTTCGGGCAGAAAAATTATTACCATTGATGGTTGCGCTTTGGCTTGTTCTAATGCATGCCTGGGCAACCATTCATTAAAACCTGATAAGCATTTTGTGTTAACAGGCATGGGCGTTAAAAAAAATGAGCATGAAGATTTTGATATGCATCAAGCCAATTTAATATTAAACCAAATTCAACAGCAAATTGGTAAACTGGAGCATGTAAAATAAAAATTATTAATGAAGAGTAAGTGAAAATAAAGGATCATCTATGGATAAAACATTAATAGAAAATTTGCAACACCAAAATTATACAACTCTTTGTTGTATAGATGAAACAGTTAAGCCTATATGCTTTAGTTGTTTTTATGTTGTAGATATCCTCAAAGGATTACTTTATTTTAAATCATCTGCAGATTCATTACATACAGGTTTAATGAAGAAGAATCCATTTATAACTGTGTTTTACAGTGTAAATAAACTGGCAGTGAAGAGCATCCAGTTTGAAGCTGTAGTTGTGGACAGCACAGTTTCAGGTGTAGGAAAGAAATTCAAAACTATTTTAAAAAAAACTCCTGTTGTCTCACTTATCCCTGGTGAGCTGTAGGCCTTAGAAATCATTCACATTTAAAAGACAGACAATATATAATTTGGTTTCGAAAAAAAAATGACAAGGAATAGGTTTGAAATATTTCTGGAATCAATTGTGAAAAGGGAAAGAAAAAATTAAGTATTCAACACAAAATAAATGAATAATTACCCGCTTCACAAATTCCATATCCCCGTGATGGGACTGGCTTATACTATCGACAGTCCTATAAAAGTTGCTCGTTTTGGTATTGCATCAGTTATTTCAATTGTAGAAAACAGATTGATTGAAATGATGCGTAAACATTACTATCCAATCGTTAACAGGGAATATGTTCCCATTTCCACCCACGAAGAAGATTTTAGAGCAAAACGTATAACCGATTACCTGAATCTGGTTCAGGAAATTGTAACGGCTCAGGTAGAAAAATTAAAGCAAGCCACTTTTGAAACAGGATCAGAAATCGTAAAATATTTTGAAATGCTGCCAAAAGAGAGTGCTCTAAGGCAATTGTATTTGAAGATGACAGAAACGAATGAATTGGTTGAGAAAGAAAAGTTGCAGGAATATTTGCGAAAACAGATACGGCCAGGTAGTATTGATGTAAACATCATGACTAAAACAGACCGGGAGAATTATAATAAAGCAGGGCAGTTAATTGAGGATGGATCGGATGCTGTAGCTGCACTAAGAGGTTATGCAAATAGTCGGTTGAAAAATTCATCTGTTATTTTTTCCGCTGGCACTAATCTCCGCCTTTTTAATTACCTCGAAAAATGCAAAACGATTCAAGCGAATGAAGACGGAGAATTTACAAAGAAGGTTGTTATAAAAGTGAGTGATTACCGATCGGCATTAATTCAGGGAAAATATCTTGCTAAAAAAGGAATATGGGTAAATGAATTCAGAATTGAATCAGGACTTAATTGCGGAGGACATGCATTTGCAACAGAAGGTTATTTACTGGGGCCGATATTGGAGGAATTTAAAACTAGAAGACAAGAACTGATTGAAAGTCTATTTGAAATTTTCAATAAAACCATGTTTCAAAAACATAACCGAACGTTTAAATATTCACCAACGATAATATTTTCGGTACAGGGAGGAATTGGAACGCATGAAGAAGATGAGTTGCTGCATGATTATTTTGAAATGAATAGTACAGGATGGGGCACACCTTTCTTATTAGTACCTGAAGCGACCACGGTAGATGAAAAAACGCTTGAACTTTTATGTGCTGCTAAAAATGAAGATGTGGTACTGAGCCACAATTCTCCATTTGGCATTCGTTTTCATTATCTGAAAGGCACAAGTGCCGAGAAAGAAAAACTGGAACGTATAGCGAAAGGCAGACCTGGAAGCCCATGTACCGAAAAGCATCTGGCCTTTAATACCGAATTTACCGAACAGCCTATCTGCACTGCGTCACGACAGTATCAAAAGTTAAAAATTGAACAATTGCAGTCACTTAATTTGCCTGTAAAAATCTATGAAAAACAATTAAGCGAAGTGTTGGATAAAGAATGTCTATGTATTGGCCTGAGTAATGCGGCTGCCATTAATTATTCTGAAACGATGATCCCGAATTTAAAAGCAGTAACTATTTGTCCCGGACCGAATATCGTGAATTTTTCCAAGCAGGTATCACTTCAAACAATGGTTGATCATATTTATGGCCGGGAGAATATTTTGTGCAATTTGGATAGACCAAACATGTTTATTACCGAACTGTTGTTATACATTAATTACTTGAAGGAAAAACTGGAAGAATGCTATAATATAGATGAGATGAACAAGCAAAGAAAATATTTTACCGGCTTTTATAAGAACCTGGTAAATGGAATTTCCTTTTACCATCAGCTTCCCTTTTTAACCAATATTGATGAAAAACAGTTTGCACGAGAATTGAATAGTGCAAAAACGGAACTTGAATTGCTGCTTTTTCAATATCCTTTTTTAGCCGAATAAAAAACCGGTTGATGATATATCAACCGGTTTATATTTTTTCAAAATCCAGTTTTAAAGTTTCTCAAATTTTGCCTGGAAAAAACGCAGGTATTTGGGTTCGTATATCATTTTCAATCCTTTTATTTTATTTCGCTTTTCAAACACCCTTGCTGCCGATTCGGCAATTACATCCATGTGTGCCTGCGTGTAAACCCGGCGTGGAATGGTGAATCGTACAAGCTCTAATTTTGGATAATAATTTTCACCATTTGCTTTTCTGCCTGCTGATACTACACCTCTTTCCATCGTACGTACACCAGAGTCAAGATATATTTCTGCAGCCAGTGTTTGTGCAGGGAAATTTTTCTGGGGTATATGAGGCAAAAACTTTTTTGCATCTACAAAAATACCATGGCCACCAATTGGTTTTACAATTGGTACATGATACTCCAACATTTTATTGCCAAGGTAAATAACCTGGCCCACCCTTGCACGTATATGATCATCATCAACACTTTCGGCAATACCAATTGCCATTGCTTCCATATCTCGGCCGGCCAAACCGCCATAGGTATGCAAACCTTCATACACCACAACCATATTACGGGCTTCTTCAAAAATATCCCATTCGTTAAGTGCAAGAAAACCGCCTATGTTAACCAGCGCATCCTTCTTAGCGCTCATTGTAGCGCCATCTGTATAGGAGTTTATTTCTTTTACAATATCTTTCACCGATTTATTTGCGTAACCTTTTTCTTTTTGCTGAATGAAGTAAGCATTTTCTGCCACACGGGTCATATCATGTATAATGCGGATCTTTTGTTTTTTGCAATAGGAACTAAGTTCCTTTAAATTTTTCATGCTGATAGGCTGCCCGCCAGCCATATTCACACTGGTTGCTATACTTACATAAGGAATTTTGGACACACCATGTTTTTTTACAAGGCGATCAAGTTTATTAAGGTCAATATTTCCTTTAAAGTCAAATTCATTTTCCGCATCATGTGCTTCATCAATAATGATGTCTTCAAATTTCCCACCGGCTAATTCCTGGTGTAACCTTGTAGTAGTAAAATACATATTGCCTGGTATAATATCTCCTTTTTTAATTAGTATTCTAGACAATATGTTTTCGGCTCCCCTTCCCTGGTGGGTAGGTACCAGGTATTTGTATCCATAAACATTTTTCACTACATTTTCCAGGTGATAATAATTTTTACTACCTGCATAAGCTTCATCTCCCAGCATCATACCAGCCCACTGCCTGTCGCTCATGGCTGCAGTACCACTATCTGTAAGCAGGTCAATATAGACATCATCCGATTTTAACAGGAAAGTATTAAAACCAGCATCCTGT
>DAOLYC010000112.1:0-7298 GCA_035425605.1 Ferruginibacter sp. | reverse complement strand
GCTTCCAGCCGGTCACGGGTGTCCATCATTATTTTACGTGGGCTTAATAATTTACCAGTTTGGTTTGCCGGGCAGGCAGCCGAGCAGCGGCCACATTCGGTGCAGCTATAACTGTCTAATAAACTTTTCCAACTAAGGTCAAAAACATCTTTGGCGCCAAATTTCATTGGTGTGGCATCACCCGTTGGAGCAAGTTCGGGTTGCATCATGTACTTTACTTCGTTTTGCACATTTTCCATATTATCCATTTTGCCTAAAGGTTCAAGCCTGGCATAATAGGCATTGGGAAATGCAAGTAATATATGCAAGTGTTTACTGTATGGAAGATAATTTAAAAATGCAAAGATGCCTACTATATGCATCCACCAGCAACTACGTTCTATAATAATTAATGCAGGTATTGATATTTTGCTCATGAATGGAGCTATGATTCCAGAGAAAACAAAATTTCCTGTTTCATGATAATGGGCAGCGCCGTTTAATTGTAAAGCACGGTCGGCACTGTTCATGGTAAGGAAAAGTGTCATTAAAATAATTTCTGTGATTAAGATATAATTAGCATCACTGCGTGGCCATCCATCCAGGTCTTTGCTGATGAAGCGTTTTAATTTGATGATATTTCTTCTTATTAAAAAAATGGAACAAGCTATTAAAACACCCAGCGCCAGTATTTCAAAAGCGTTTATAAGGAATGTATATAAGTTTCCAATGTATGGTAGAAATAACCGGTGAGTGCCAAGTATTCCGTCCAGTACAATTTCCATCACTTCAATATTAATGATGATAAAACCTGCATATACAATAAAATGCATTACAGCCACCAACGGGTTGCGAAACATTTTCTTTTGGCCAAAAGCAAGCAATAATAAGTTTCGCCAGCGTTGCGATGAGTTGTTGTTGAGGGCTTCATCTTTGCCCAATAAAATATTATGACGGATAATAATAATATTTTTTGCAAAAAGCCAAATGGCAAAAGCCGCAACAGCAATGAAAATGATTTGTTGAATGATTTGCATAAGCAAGTTTGTACTGCTAAGATAAATATATGCCAGCAATTAAACGAATTGTACTGGTTACACTAATTAATGAATATTGATATAAATTTGTGCAATTATGCAGGAGAAGAAATACATACTTAATGCCGAAGTAGCCGATAAAAAACTACGCCGAATGGCATTACAGGTAGTTGAACAAAATTACAATGCTTCGCAACTGGTGCTGATAGGCATTAAGCAAAACGGTATTGTTATAGCCGAAAAAATACGGCTACATTTACAAGATGTATTTAAAGGCGATGTGAAAGTACTTGAATTGAGTATGGATAAGAAAAAACCTGTTAGCATTGCCTTAAGCGAATCATTGAATTTTACTGATAAAACTATTTTGTTGATAGATGATGTGGCCAACAGTGGTCGTACCATGTTATATGCTTTAAAACCTTTGTTAGAGCAGTTTCCACAAAAAATACAAACACTGGCTCTTGTTGAAAGAACACACAAAACTTTTCCTGTGGCTGTTGATTATGTTGGCTTATCTGTTTCCACCACTTTAGATGAACATATTTATGTAGAAGTAAATGGGGGAGAAGTAACCGGCGCCTGGATGGACTGATAATATTAACATGAGTAAAAGTTAAAAAATGGTTGCCAGTTTTTTAAACCCTTAAAAAGCGATTGCTTTAAATTTAAAACTACCATTCGAAAACTCCAATGCAGGTGCCGGAAATTTTATAACATTTAATAATCGTAATGCCAGTTTTATTCCCTTTTTATTGGTTTTTATTTTTGTAAGATCAATATCCGGTGCCAGGTACCATTGCCGGTAACGCTTTATATCAGGTCTGTTAAAAATAATATTGCCATTTTCATCTTTGCCAATATTTTCAAATGCACCAAACATGCCTTCGGCTCCACTGCCTATAGCAATATTCAGCCACTTGGGCCATTTGCTCTCAGGAAAAAACGAACTGATATTGGTACTAAGCCAGTAGGTTTGCCCATTGTAATCTTTTAAAAAACGTTCAACAGTACTTTTGCCAAAAATTTTATTACTTCTTGCATTTAATGTGGGATCGTTATATGATTTTCGATGAAACGACATTTTAAATTGAATACGTTGCTCATCCCAGGCAAGTTCCTGTGCTATAAGCAAAGCGCTGCCCGAAAAATTTGCAGCAATATCTCCCCAGCTCCAACCCCATTCGCTACTAAAACCATCCAGCACTTCTATAACTGTGTGATAAACCGGACCACTAAGCCCACCAATCCAAATCCTTTTTTTTCGGTTGATGCCTGTCCATCGCCAAAGCTCTGTACTGGCAAGGCTTTCGGCATATACACTGTAAGCATGTCCTAGTTTATCTATTCCTTTCCATTCGCCAATATCATTAAATACATGAAAGTTACTTTGCGGATAATTTTTGTACCAGGCTGCATATAAACCAGCCATAGCGCCACCATAACCAACAATATTAGTGGCAGCAATTATTTTTATACGGCGGTTTATTTGTGTTGTAGTTAAGGCTTGCGCAGGTATCGAATCATTAAAAACCGGATGAATATTTTCATTGGAAAGAGGCTTGCTTTTAAAATTATTATCAGCTTGTTGAAAAGCTAATGGATTAACTTGTGTTGCGTATTGTGCAAAAGTTGAAAGTGAAAAAAAAATGCTCAATAGGATTTCAAGAAAACAATAACTTAATAACCTGGTCAATGAATTTGATTTATGTACAGAAGGTTGGTTCATAAAAAACAAAAATACATATAACAATGTTTTGTTTATGTTTTAGATATGATTTACGAAAAAGATAACAGGTAAGTTTTAAAACCGGGGCCTTACAGCTACAGGAGTTTTTTTACCATACAGCATAACATTTACATAGTTGCTAACTATATCATGCGCTATCTGGTTACCTACTGATTGGTTTTGGTTATTTTCACGATACGCTATTTGGTCAGCAGTTAAATTAAATGCAGACCAATACATAAGTTCATTTTTTAAAGGTTTGATTCTTTGTGCCAGCAACGGATTGGGTTGTACTGTTTTTTTGAAAGCTGCCAGCAATAAGTAATTAGTTTTTGTATTCTTTTTTATTGAAGTTGTTACTTGTGCACTTGCTGTAAAAGCAATAGAAAAAATAAGGGCACTAAATAAAACGGTAGTTTTAAAACACATTGTCAAATTTATTATAAAGTTCCGTGCCATAAAACAAATCTACTTATTTTGCTTTTATAAACTCCGAATAATTTATTTTTGAAAATATAAATTAATATTATGACAGACGCTACACAACAAAAGATAGATAAATGGCTTGCAGGCAACTACGAGCAACGAATGAAAGAAGAAATTAAAACACTGCAGGTAAACGACCCAGCCACATTGGAGGATGCATTTTATAAAGACTTAGAGTTTGGTACCGGAGGCCTGCGTGGCATTATGGGTGTAGGTACCAACCGTATGAATAAATACACTGTTGGCATGGCCACCCAGGGATATGCCAATTATTTAAAGCAATATTTTGGCGATGATGTAAGTGTTGCCATTGCTCATGATTGCCGTAATAACAGCCGGTTGTTTGCAGAAATAACTGCCAATGTTTTTGCTGCAAATGGTATTAAGGTTTATTTATTTGAAGCCCTTCGCCCCACACCCGAACTTAGTTTTGCCATACGGAAAAACGGATGTAAAGGCGGCGTGGTTTGTACCGCATCGCACAACCCTAAAGAATATAATGGCTATAAAGCTTATTGGGATGATGGAGCACAATTGGTGCCGCCGCATGATAAAAATGTAATTAAAGAAGTAGAAAAAATTGCATCGGTTGATGATGTAAAATGGAATGGCGGAGAAAAAAATATTACCATCATTGGAAAAGAAATGGATGATGCTTATTTACAAATGGTAAAAAATCTTTCAATTTACCCCGAAGTATGTAAAGCACAACACGATTTAAAAATTGTTTATACACCCATTCATGGCACTGGTATTATGCTGGTACCAAAGGCTTTAAAAAATGCAGGCTTTACCAATGTGCATGTGGTTGAAGAGCAAAGTAAGCCTGATGGAAATTTTCCAACAGTAATTTATCCTAACCCTGAGGAAACAGAAACAATGAGTATTGGACTTAAACATGCAAAAGAATTGAACGCCGATATTTTATTAGGTACTGATCCTGATTCGGACAGGGTGGGCATTGGTGTAAAAAATAACAAAGGCGAATGGATTTTAATGAACGGAAATCAAACCGCTTTGCTTGCTTTTAATTATATGATAGAAGCCAGGAAAGCAAAAGGGTTGCAACAACCCAATGATATGGTAATAAAAACAATTGTTACTACCGATATGATTGATGTAATTGCCAAACAAAGCGGTGTAAATTGCTATAATGTTCTTACGGGGTTTAAATGGATAGCAGCGCTGATGAAAGAAAAAGAAGGCAAAGAAAAATATATCATAGGCGGAGAAGAAAGTTTTGGTTTGATGATTGGCGATGAGATAAGGGATAAAGATGGAGTAAGCGCTGTTGCATTGATTTGCGAAATGGCTGCGTATGAAAAAAATAAAGGTCGAAGCCTTTTTGATAAACTTATTGACTTGTATTTACAGTATGGTTTTTATAAAGAAAGCCTGGTAAGTGTTACAAAAAAAGGGATGAACGGCGCTAAAGAAATAGCAGATATGATGGAAGGCTATCGTAAAAATCCACCACTAACAATTGATGGTGCGGCTGTTACCCAATTATTAGATTATGAGTTGCAGACAAGCAAGGATTTAACAACCGGTAATATTCAGCCTGTTCATTTACCAAAAAGTAATGTGCTGCAGTTTGTATTAGCCGATGGATCAAAAATTTCGGCAAGGCCAAGTGGTACCGAACCTAAAATAAAATTTTATTTTAGCGTAAATACAAAAATCAATAGCGCTGCCGATTTTGATGCCACAGAAAAAACATTAGACGATAAAATTGCAAGAATAGAAAAAGAGTTGGGGTTAAGATAATCTTTCTTTAACCTGCAACTGAACTAAATATTTTTGGCTGAAGGATATTCTAAGCTAAACCAGGCTTACACTTTTAAATAATGAGAAAATACGAAGACAGTTACCAGCATAAAGGGCTCCGCAAAAAACTGATTAACCTGCTGAGAGAAAAAGGAATTACTGATGAACAAGTACTACAGGCAATGGAAAATATTCCCCGTCATTATTTTTTAGACAGCGCCTTTGATAAAATTGCGTATGAAGACAGGGCCTTTCCCATTAGCGAAGGACAAACCATATCGCAACCCTATACAGTTGCCTATCAAACACAGTTGTTACAAGTAAAACCCAACGAAAAAGTTTTGGAAATTGGTACAGGTAGTATTTACCAGGCAACTGTATTAGCACAAATGGGCGCCAAAGTATTTACCATTGAACGCCAAAAAAATCTTTTTGAAAAAACTAAGCAATTCATTTTTAAAAATAAATATCCCGGTATAAAATTTTTTTATGGCGATGGATATGAAGGATTGCCAACCTTTGCCCCTTTTGATAAAATAATTATTACGGCAGCAGCGCCTTTTATTCCTCCCAAATTGGTAGAGCAATTGAAGCATGGAGGTAAAATGGTTGTTCCGGTTGATGAAGGAACACAGCAACGCATGTTACGAATAACTAAAAATATGGATGAGACTGTTTTGCAAGAGGCTTTCGAAAATTTTAGTTTTGTACCTATGCTAACCGGGAAGAATGGATAATAAGTTGATGTATTGTCAAAAAATATTTTATCCTGCATCTAGCAAACCTTTAAAAAAAAATCTTCATGCGATTCTTTTCTAAAATAACGGTGGTTTGTAATTGCTGCTTTATACTATCGGTAGTATTTTGGTATATCGAGATGCAGAAACAAAAACATGGCGATGGCAACCTGGCAATTCCATTACCGTGGTTAGAGAATATACTTGTAATACTTGGTTATGGTGCTATTGTAGTAAATGCACTTTTCCTGATTCTGTATTTTATTTTTTCCTCTTTTAAAATGAATGTAAAAATTCCACGTTGGATAATTATCTTTAATGTCATCATCTTTTGCTGCCAGGTTTATTTTCATTTCATCTTCAAATAAATAAAATGATACATAGCATCTTAAAAGACAGGCCAACAAAGCTATTCATAGGGTTTACAGCATTCTTTGTTGCCAACGCTTTAATTGCAGAAAGTATTGGCACCAAACTTTTCTCCATGGAAAAAATATTTGGGATGCACCCGGTTAATTTTACATTGTTTGGGCAAAGTGGTATGTCGTTTGTGCTTACCTGCGGTGTATTATTGTGGCCATTAGAGTTTGTTATTACTGATATCATAAATGAATTTTACGGGCCAAAGGCGGTACGAAGGATTTCCATTACTGCCATCATACTTATAGCCTATGCTTTTCTAATGTACTATTTGTCTATCGGTATCCCTCCGGCAGATGTTTGGTTACAAAGCAGCGCAACACAAGGTGTAGAGAATATTCAGCAATCATACAATGCTGTATTTGGGCAAAACATGCGTATCATCATTGGTAGCTTGTTTGCTTTTTTTGTAAGTCAGTTGGTTGATGTAAAAGTTTTTCATAAAATAAAAAAAGTAACCGGTGATAAACATTTATGGCTACGGGCAACCGGCTCAACATTAATATCGCAAATAGTTGACAGCTATATTGTACTTTTCATCGCTTTTTTGGGTGTATTTAGCTGGCAATTAATTCTTGCCATCGGTATTATGAACTACATCTATAAATTTGTTATGGCCATTATTTTAACACCAGTGATATACCTGGTAGAAGGAAGGATAGAAAAATACCTGGGGCAGGAGACGGCTCATAAAATGAAACTGGCTGCAATGGGAAAAACAGAAGAATAAAAAACTTATAAAGCTTTATCACTTTTATAATTCTTGTTAGCAATATATGACAAAGGCAATCCTATAGCTATAATTAATATAACTGCACTTATTATTGAAGCCGCCCCATTAAATTCATATACCTTATTATCCCAGGCCGGTAATAATATTACATTCATCATCACCCATACAAATAAACCATACATGATGCCTGTAACAATTGTATTGCTCCTCATTAATTTTAAGTTTCGGTAAAACATAAAAAAAACAAATGCCCAAAACATAGCTATTGTAAAATGTATAAGCAAACCGGTTATGCTTAACAGCATATCATTTGTAAAAACATCTTTACCAAAAACCTTTTCTGCAATAAATTTTAATACCGTAGTGGGAGATGTGCCACGTTTGATATAACTGTAAATAAAAGCACAACT
>DAOLYC010000111.1:0-7301 GCA_035425605.1 Ferruginibacter sp. | reverse complement strand
AAAAGAAAATTTGTTGCCATTGGTGAAATTGGATTAGATTTTTATTGGGATAAAACATACACCGATGAACAATACAAAGCTTTTAGGCATCAGATAGAACTTTCGTTACAGTATAAATTGCCAATTGTAATACATACCCGTAATGCTATGAAGCAAACCATTGAAGTTGTTGAAGAATTTACAGCCAAATCTGTGAGGGGAATCTTTCATTGTTTTGGTGGTACTTATGAGGAAGCTAAACGAATTATTGATGCTGGTTTTTACCTTGGCATTGGGGGTGTGGTAACATATAAAAATGCAGGGCTTGCACAGGTACTTGAAAAAATAGATTTAAAGTATATGGTTTTGGAAACCGATGCTCCTTATTTAACCCCGGTTCCTTTTAGAGGGAAAAGAAATGAGAGTAGTTATTTGAAATATATTGCTGCAAAGCTGGCAGAAATAAAAAATGTAACAACAGAAATGGTTGATGAGATAACAACAGCCAATGCCCAAAAAATATTTGCCAGTTAATAAATTGCGGAGACTAAGGGATTCGAACCCTTGATAGAGTTTCCCCTATACACACTTTCCAGGCGTGCTCCTTCAACCACTCGGACAAGTCTCCTTTAAAGGGCTGCAAACTTACACTGTAATATCTGCAATCTCAAATTCAATCCAATACTTTTTCCATCTTTGTGTTTCTTGATCCTTTTATTAATATGGTTGAATTTTTAACTTGTTGTTTTTTGAACCAGCGTGAAGCTTCTTCAGATATTTGAAACAAAATAAAAGGATGCACTGTATTCTTAAATTCGTTACCAACCAATATCACTTGTTTCCAATTATATTTTTTGATAAGGTTGATTAAAGACTGGTGTTCCTCCTCGCTTTCAGGTCCTAATTCTTTCATGCTACCTAAAAACAAGATTTTTTCTGCGCCATCCATTTTGGCAAAATTCTCTATAGCTGCTTTCATACTGGATGGATTGGCATTGTATGCATCTAATATAATCCTGTTGCTATCTTTTATTATTAATTGCGAGCGGCTATTTATTGGCATGTAGCTTTCTAAAGCTTCTTTAATTTTTTCATCTGGTACATTAAAATATCTGCCAACCGTTACTGCAAGTAAAATGTTTGGCAAATTATATTCGCCTATTAAGTTGGTTTTTATTAGTTGTAGTGTTTTGCTGTTTTCAATACTCACTTCTAGTAGGTTAGTACTTTGTTTTATACAACCTGTTACACTGGCATTTTGAGTTCCATAAGTAATCACATGTTTTATTCCTGTACTCATTTTTACCAGGTACTCATAATCGTTCATTATAAAAGCAGTACCATCTTGTTCTCTCAGGTAATCAAATAATTCACCTTTTCCTTTTCTTATACCTTCTATTCCTCCAAATCCTTCCAGGTGTGCTTTGCCACAATTTGTTATAATACCATGAGTAGGCAAAGCATATTTGCAGTAACCTTCTATTTCCTTTAAATGATTTGCCCCCATTTCAATAATAGCAATATCAACATCGTTTTTTATTTTAAGAATGGTTAATGGAATACCTATGTGATTATTAAGGTTGCCCTCGGTAGCATAAGTTTTATAAACGGTAGATAATACTGCATACAATAATTCTTTTGAAGTGGTTTTTCCGTTGCTGCCAGTTATGGCAATAAATGGAATGTTTTTTTCTGCATTATTTAGCAACAATTGTTTTCTGTGATATATTGCCAATGCTTGTAAAGTGTTTAAAACATCATCTACTTTTATAATTCTTTCATTGGCTTCAATTATTTCTTCATCTACAATTGCATAAACTGCACCATTAGCAATTGCTTGCAGCGCAAAATGGTTTGCGTTAAAGTTGGGCCCTTTTAATGCAAAAAAAATATCGCCCTTTTTTAAATTTCTGGTATCCGTTTCAACAAAAGGGTGCTGTTGAAAAATTTTATATAATTCGGGTATTTGCATATATCAAAATTAATAGAGAACAAGAACAAGTATATGATTAAATAAAAAAACCTCCCGATAAAAGGAGGCTTTTTTTAAAATATTAACTGGTCATCATTTTTTCTTACGTGAGTTTTGCTTACGTTTTCCAAAGATATTGCCTTCTTTAAAGCCTGGCCCTTCCGGTGGTCCTAAATAAGTTTGTGCACAGCGAAAACCTACAGTGCTAGCTGCCTGGTCTTCCTGCATAAACCTGCGGGTACCGGGTGATAACCAATATGGCCTGTCATTCCAGCTACCACCTTTAATAACCCTGGATTCGTCGCTAATTAATGAAGTAATACCATAACCATAAGTTACGCCACTTGATGAATCACCATCAAGGTAATTAATTACATTATTTCTTTGGTAGTTTGCACGGTTGCTAACTTCCTCATCAGAAATATCAACTTTTTTCAATCGTCCCATGCTATCTCTTTCGTACTCGCCGCCAGAGTTTTTATAATATTTTTGAAATTTATTACCACGGTAGTAGTTAAAATCTTCCCCATCAGAAGGGGTCATTGGCCTGTACACATCGCCAACCCACTCACTAACATTTCCACTCATATTATATAAGCCAAATGCATTGGGATAAAATGATTTTACATTTCCGGGGATGGCTGCACGGTCGTTTAAACCTCCGGCTACACCCATATTATCACCACTTCCACGCTTAAAATTAGCCAGGAATTTACCCTGCCAACTTCCCCGGCGGTTATCACGCAATCCATTGGGGTTTTTACTCCAGGAATAAATCTGCTGATTAGAGAATAATTCTTCACCGCTTTTCTTTTCACTCTTACGTGGGCTGGGGTTTTGCGCCAGCATACCGTAAGCGGCATATTCCCACTCGGCTTCTGTTGGTAAGCGGTAACCCATATTAAGGATACCATCTTCCATACGAACGTTTGCTCGTGGCTTGCCATTTACATCTTTTAAAGAAGATTTTTTTGGTTTGTTCCTGCCCTGTATCATATCAGGCGCCATCAAATATGTTTCTGTGTTGAAAGACCCTTCAGCACCTGCTCCTTTCATTTCTCTTTTTACAGCATCTTTTTTCAGGTAACCTTTTTGCATTAGGTTTAATTCATTTACCCTGTCGGTACGCCAGATACAAAAATCATGTGCCTGCCGCCAGGTAACACCTACAACAGGATAATAGTTATATGAAGGGAACCGGAAATAATATTCTACATAAGGTTCGTTATATGCCAACTCCTCACGCCAAACCAAAGTATCAGGCAAGGCTTTATTTAAAACATTAGTATCGTTTGAAAAAGTGTTTTCCAGCCAGTATAAATATTCTCTGTAATGAACATTGGCTACTTCAGTTTCATCAATAAAAAACGAAGGAACAGTTATACGACGGGGAACATTATTCCAGTCTCCCATAATGTCTTCATCTTTGGCGCCCATCACAAAAGAACCGCCTTGAACAAATACAAGACCGGGACCAGCTTTTGGATATTTAACTTTGGCAACATGAAAGTTTCCCATGTTTTTGTCGTCATAATTCCAGCCGGTAGCCGAGGACTTGGATTTCTTTTTGCTAAAAATTCCTCCATTTTTACAGGCACTTAAAGAAAGTGCAGCTATAAAAAGTATCATCAAATTTTTTCCTGAAAATAGGTTTGTCATATTCATTCGTTTATCAAATTGTTTAACGAAAGGTTTTCTTAATTATTGTATATGGGGTTATATTGGCTGCGAATATAAATACTTTACACGACACAGGAATAATTCTAATGCTTTTTTTAAAGTTAAATATTGTACCGGGGTTAAAAATTATAAAAAATAATCTACCAGCCATAAAAAGGATTTTAAAAAAGTTTTTACTTTTTTTGGTTAATAAATTCAAGAGGTTTAAACTTGCAAATGGGCTTTACAGGGGCAATTAAAACTTGTACTTGAAAAATTCAAATTTGCTGTTCTTTATAACTTAGGGGGTCTTAAAAAATAAACTTTTTTGTTAAAAAGAAAATCGGCTAAATTTGCCTGCAATAATCAGCATTACAATACGTTAATGCTGTAAGAAAATAAAAAATCAGTTATTTAAACAATTTTTATCCTTAATTTTCCTGTTTATACAGAGATATGAGTTTATATATAATAAAACCCATTATCTTTGAAACTAGTAATTTTTTTAGTTTTTTTTAACAAGATTTTATAATTTAGTTGTTCATTTGAAGAAATCAATTATTTTTACAACATCATACAAACATAAAAATTAACGCTTATAGAGGTAAGTCTACCTAACCAAGACAAAACAAAACGCATGAAAAAAGTAACTTTGAAACTAACCGCTTTAGTTATGTTACTGGGAGGAGCAATAACTGTATCTTACGCCCAGAATAACAATTTAAACGTAGTAACATCAGCAGTACCGTTTTTACGTATTTCTCCAGATGCCCGTAGCGGCGGTATGGGAGATGTTGGTATTGCAGTAGCCCCTGACGCTAATGCAAATTTTGCAAATATAGCTCGTACTCCATTCAGCAGCAGCAAAGCAGCAATAGGAGTAAACTATTCGCCTTGGCTAAGAGATTTATCAGTTAATGATGTATTTATTGCTTCTTTGGCCGGCTTTGTTAAGCTGGATGACCAACAGGCAATATCAGCTTCATTAAGATATTTTAAGTTGGGTAATATACAGTTTACCGATCAGGCAGGAAATGATTTACAACAATATAATCCAAAAGAATTTGCAATTGATTTGGGATATTCAAGAAAACTTTCCAGTAAATTAAGTTTGGGTATTGCAATAAAGTATATCAACTCTAATTTAACCGGTAACTTTAATAATGGCGGCCAAAATTACAAAGCCGGTTCTGCAGTAGCTGGCGATTTACATCTGTATCACCAAGGTACCAATGAAAATGGACAAGGTTTCAATTGGGGCGTAACTTTAAGTAACCTTGGTACTAAAATATCTTATTCAAGCGATGCCACTCAAAAAGATTTTATACCAGCTAACTTAGGTGTTGGAGCAGCATATACAAAAGTATTTGACGAAGCTAACAAACTTACATTTGCATTAGATTTTAATAAATTATTAGTTCCAACTCCTCCAAAATTAAGCAATGGTGCTGATCCTGCCGGAGATTCTGCAGCTTTAATCAAATATCGTGATCGTAGTGTTGCAAGCAGCTGGCTTCGTTCATTTGGCGAAGGTGATGGTATAAACGAAGAAATTCAAGAGATTACAATGTCTGCCGGTGCCGAATACTGGTATAACAATCAATTTGGTTTCAGAGCAGGATATTTTTATGAAAATGCAAATAAGGGTAACAGAAAATATTTTACTGTAGGTGCAAGTGTTAAATACAGTCTTGCTACTTTAAATTTCTCTTACTTGTTCCCAACAGGAAACGGAATAAACCGTAATCCTTTATCAAATACTTATCGTTTTGGTTTGGTATTTGATTTCCCAGGCGGCAATTAAGAATATTTTTTTCATGTAACAAAAAAGTGTTCCGGTATTCCGGAACACTTTTTTGCTTTAGAATTGTTTAAACTGTTAACTTCTTAATTTTATTAAATGTACAGAATTGGATCTGGAATAGATTACCACCAACTAGTAACCGGCAGGGATTTGTGGATAGGAGGTGTTAAAATACCGCATCATAAAGGCGCTTTAGGACATAGTGATGCGGATGTTTTATTACATGCAATTTGCGATGCTTTATTAGGCGCACTTGCTTTAGGTGATATTGGTTATCATTTCCCCGACAATGATGTTGCGTATAAAAATATAGACAGTAAAATACTGCTTAAAAAATGTTTTGAACTAATTGATGAAAAAGGATATAAGGTGATTAATATTGACAGTTCATTATGTTTACAGGCACCAAAAATTAAAGATCATATTTTTAAAATGCAGGAAATTATTTCAAAGATTGTAGGGATAACTATTAATGATATTTCAATAAAAGCAACAACTACCGAACAATTAGGATTTATTGGCAGAGAAGAAGGCTTAAAAGCTTATGCAACTGTGCTATTGGCATTGAAGTAAGAATACCACCTTTGAAAAAAGATTTTTCATTATTTTTTATTAATAACAGTTTCAGGGATTAATCAAAAGCAGGCTAACATTTGGATGTTGAATTATGTAAACCTGTGTGATCAGAAAAGATATGACCAGGGAACAGTTATGCTTATCAGGTAATATTTTAGCAAACCTTCCTTATTATTTTACTTTTTACATTGTTAACTTTGCCAACATGCAACCAATACAGGTAAATATTGTAAATATCTCTTCAAATGCTTTGCCGGCGTATGCAACAGCACAATCTGCCGGGATGGACATTAGAGCAAACCTTTCTCAGCCGGTAATTTTAAAACCTTTAGAAAGGCAATTAATTACAACCGGCCTCTTTATAGAACTGCCTGAAAATTACGAAGCACAGATAAGGCCAAGAAGTGGGCTTGCAATAAACCAGGGTATTACCTGTTTAAACGCTCCGGGAACTGTAGATGCTGATTACAGGGGTGAATTAAAAGTGATTTTAATTAACCTCAGCAATACCCAACAAATAATCAATCATGGAGACAGGATAGCACAAATGATAATCGCAAAAGTGGAGAAAGCGCATTTGATAGAAGTAAATGAATTAAATGAATCGGTACGGGGGCAAGGAGGTTTTGGGCATACTGGTACCAAATAAATAGTAAGTAAATGATAAAAATTTTAAGTTTTGCAACTTTTGTATCAATATTGATTATTTCATTAACGAGTTGTAAAACAGTTAAACAGATTAATAAAGTAATTGCACCAAAAGACAGTTCAACAGCTATCATCATTGATCAATCAAATATTGATTCTCTTCAGATGATTAGTAAAACAATTGAAAACCTTAAACTAAACCATATAAACTTTAATACTTTTAACGCTAAAATTAAAATTGAATACCAGGATAACACCGGCAAGAAACCGGATATTACAGCTATTGTAAGAATAATTAAAGACAGCGCCATTTGGATTTCATTAACAGCATCATTTTTAAACATAGAGATTTACAGGGCACTAATAACCAAAGACAGTGTGATACTATTAAATAAACAAGACAAAGAAGTGCAGTATCGGTCATTGGAATATTTGCAGGAAGTAACCGAGATACCTTTTGATTATTACACTTTACAAGATATGCTGATAGGCAACCCGATTTTTATAGATAGTAACATTGTGTATTATAAAAAAACAGATAATCAAATTCTTTTTTCTATGGTGGGTAAATATTTTAAACATTTACTTACGCTTTCATCTAATGATTATCTTTTGCAGCACAGTAAATTAGATGATGTAGATGTTAACCGAAGTCGCACGGCA
>DAOLYC010000110.1:0-7350 GCA_035425605.1 Ferruginibacter sp. | reverse complement strand
CATCAGCAAACAAACATCTGCTTCATCAACAGCTTTTATGGCCCGTATTACGGAATAAAATTCCAGGTCTTCGTGTACTTTTGTTTTACGCCTGATACCAGCCGTATCTATCAGCATAAACTCCTTGTTGAAAAGATTATAATGGGTGTGTATGGTATCCCTGGTGGTACCAGCAATATCACTTACAATGGTTCGCTCCTGCCCTATCAATGCATTTAGTAAAGATGATTTGCCTACATTAGGCTGGCCAATGATTGCAAATTTTGGTAAGGTAGTTTCTATTGCTGAATTGGCTGAATCAGTATCTGTAATCAACGCAGTTACAGCATCTAAAATCTCGCCGGTACCGCTACCACTAACAGACGAAATGAAAAATATATTATCAAAGCCCAATGCATAAAATTCACTGGCTTCCATCAACCGGTCATGATTATCTACTTTATTAACAACCAAAAAAACTGGCTTGGTGCTGCGGCGCAAAATTTCCACCATCGAATTATCCAATTCGGTGATACCTGTGGATGCATCCACCATAAAAACAATAGCATTGGCTTCTTCAATAGCAATTAATACCTGCTTGCGTATTTCTTTTTCAAAAATGTCGTTGCTGCCGCTAACAAAGCCGCCTGTATCTATTACGTTAAAAGATTTTCCAGCCCATTCCGCAACACCATACTGACGGTCACGGGTAACGCCACTTATATCATCAACAATGGCTTTTCGTTGCTCTAATAAGCGATTAAAGAATGTGCTTTTGCCCACATTGGGCCTGCCTGTTATTGCTAATGTAAAACTCATTTTAAAATATTAAATGCTGGATGTTGAATGAAAATAATTCTCAAATTCATCAATCATAATTTATAATTCCTAATACCCGTATTCTTTCAATTGCAGTTCATTGTCACGCCACTTAGGCCTCACTTTTACAAATAATTCCAAAAACACTTTTCTTCCCAAAAAAGCTTCAATGTCTTTTCTTGCATCAGTACCTATCTTTTTTATCATAGCGCCACCGCCACCAAGTATGATTCCTTTTTGGGTTTCTCTTTGCACAATAATTTCGGCGCTTATTTTGGTAAGCGTAACTTTTTCTTTAAAAGCCTGCACCAATACCGTAGCATGATAAGGGATTTCATCGCCATACAGCAAAAATATTTTTTCTCTTATTATTTCGCCTACAAAAAATTTGGTTGGCATATCACTTAAATCATCGCCTTCATAAAATGGTTGTCCCTGGGGCAAGTACTTAAGAATCACTTTTAATAATTCATCTATACCCGTTTTTTTTAAAGCTGATACTGCAACCACTTCTTTACTATATGCTTGTGATTCAAAAAATTTAGAACTTGTTATTAATTGTTCTTTATTAACCGTATCGGCTTTGTTTAAAATAACAATGGCAGGTACTTTAAGTTTTAATGAGGAAAAGATTTCATGACTCTCAGCAGTATTCTCTCTTACATCAGTAATCAATAACGCTACATCTGCATCTTCCAGGCTGCTTTTTACTGCCTGCATCATTTTTTCGTGCAGTTTATATTTGGGTTCGATGATTCCCGGCGTATCAGAAAATATTATCTGGTAATCTTTTTCTGTTAAGATAGCTTTAATGCGATGACGGGTTGTTTGTACTTTGTGCGACACAATGGCCATCTTCTCTCCCATGATGGCATTGAGCAAAGTACTTTTGCCGGCATTAGGCTTACCAAAAATATTTACAAAACCTGATTTCATTATTTGTGATTATTTTTAAAAATTTGATTATCACAAACATGTATAAGAATGGAGGAGATAATCAAATTCATTAGCATAAAATATTGCTAAGAATAAAAAAAATTAATCAAAAAAGGCTCTTATGAGCCTTTTTTGATTCTTTGTTGCGAAGACTGGGATCGAACCAGTGACCTTCGGGTTATGAGCCCGACGAGCTACCGCTGCTCTACTTCGCGATGCAAAACTAAGGTTTTACCACTTCGTTGCCAAAAAATAAACTTTGTTTTGTTAGATTTGAATATGATTAATAAAATACTATTGCCCTTTACCTTAGTGCTGCTGCTGGTTTCAGCCATTGGTTGCAAAAGCAAAATAAAACAACAAGATGATGAAATTTACAGCAGGCATTTGCAGCGCCATGTAAAACTAACCATCATTACTACTCCAATGCCCAACGATAAAAACGACCTGAATTTATTGATATTAAATGATGGACAGGATATTGGCCAATGGAAAGTAAAAGAAATAGTAGATAGTTTATACCGTAAGAAATTGATAAAACCATTAGTTATAATTGCCGTACATGCAGGCGATCGGATGAAGGAATATGGCGTGGCCGGATACCCGGATTATTTAAACCGAGGCGATAAAGCCGGTTACTATGATGATTTTATTAATAATGAACTATACCCATTTGCTAAAAAAAATGTAACTGTTCGTAAATTTAAATCTGTAGTAATTGCTGGTTGCTCTTTGGGAGGTTTATCGGCATTTGACATTGCCTGGAACCATGCTGATAAGATTGATAAAGTTGGTGTTTTTTCCGGCGCTTTGTGGTGGCGCAATAAAGATGATAAGGCAGCAGATTATGCTGATGAAAAAAACAGGATACTATTTTCCAAATTAAAAGCATCCAGGAAAAAATCCGGCTTACAATACTGGTTTTATGCCGGCAACAAAGAAGAAGAAAGCGACCGTGACAAAGATGGAATAATTGATGTGGTGGACGATACCAAAGATTTGATTGAACTTTTAAAATCAAAAAATGTTTGTTTGCCGGGCGATATTAATTTTATTGAAGATGCAAACGGCAAACATGATTATGATGCCTGGAGTAAACAATTACCCGGTTTTTTAATTTGGGCTTTTGGAAATTAATAAATCAGGCTCCCGTTATCATCTATTCTTTTTTTCTATGGAGCTTGAATGGCCACTTTCATTTTGTTTTAGCTCTCCATTTCCTTTATAAAAAATATTGCTGGCGCCACTTGCTTTAGCATTCAATTCTTTATTTACTGTAATTGTAATATCAGAAGCTCCTGAAGCATTGATTGTACAAAAATCTGTTACCAGGCCATACCCATGAACATCGCTGGCGCCTGTACATTTAACATTTACCTTACTTGCTATGCCCGATATAAATACATCAGAAGCGCCACTCAAATCAACATCCAGGTTTGTAGTATTAACTATTCCTTTAAAATCGCTGGAACCGCTCAGTTGCAATGTTAAAGAATGTGCTTGCAGGCTATCTATTACAAATACATCGCAAGCGCCCGATACTTCAATTTTTTTTAGTTGAACTATGGATACATAAACCCTTAGTTTAAGATTCTTTTTATTCAAAAGCTTATCGCCATCATAATAAATATGCAACTGGCCATCTTCAACAACTGTTTTAATACCATCCTTTGCATTATTATTTGTAGCACTAACGGCAATGGCTCTTTCGTCAGATTGTGAAAGAAAAAGGTCTATACCGCCTGAAACTTTTATTGCGTTGTAATTATCAGTAACAGAACGTAATTCGGCATTTGCATCTACTACAAATTTTTTTTGTGCATTAGTAGCAAGCTGTATTAGAAACACACAACAGATTAATAAAATCTTTTTCACTATTATTCTTTTAGTTTATAAATTAAAGTCTTTTAACGGATCCGCCACCACTAGTTTTAATATCCCGTATAAGGCCGGTTCCTTTGTAATGTATATCGGCACCACTTGTTGCTTTTGCAATCAGTTCTTTATTAATAGTTAGCCTAACGCCTGCGCCACTGCTTGCCGTAGCATTGCAATATTCTGTTACAAAATCGTAACCTTTAAAATCGGCGCCACTGCTGGCGCTAACTATAAGTTTACCGGCACTGCCAGTAATTTTTATAGAAGCGCCACTGCTAACCTTTACCGTCATTTCAGTTGCTTGCACAGCGCCTGAAAACCCTGCACCGCTGTTAACATCTACATTTAAATTTGATGCGTTGATGTTACCGCTAACAAATACATCGGAGCCTGCCGTAGCTACTAATTTTTCAAGCGTTTTACAAGATACATAAGCCCTCAAATGCCTGACACCCGATTTCCAGGTAAGCCCTTTATTGTTAAAATAAATTTTTAACGTACCATCCACCACTTCAGTTATTAACCTGTCAATATATTTTGGGTCATATGCACTAACGGCTAAAGACTCCTCATTCCCTTGTGTTAAATACAAGTCAATTCCACTTGAAACATTTATAGCTGTAAAACTACTATTAAGGTTTCGTGTTATTGCATTGGCATCATTTATAACTTTTGTTTCCTGTGCAAAAACTGCAAAAGAAATTAAACAGGCAATGGATAGGAATAGTTTTTTCATCTTATTATTTTAAATGTTTAAAAGACGAAACATCATTACCAAAGCAACCTGTGCATTTAAGAAAAGGCACTTTGGTAAGAAAATTTCATGGCTATACTTATTACTTTATACGCACAAGCAGGTTTTTTGTTACATTGTTTTTAAAAAATAATAAAACTCAATTACATTTGCATTTTACAGTTCTTTAAACCGATTGAATTTCCGGGGTGCTTAAGCCAATTGGCCAAGCTGAGATAATACCCGATAACCTGCTCAGGATAATGCCTGCGAAGGGAGAAAATACCTACCTGTAAAGTTGAATAAGATTATTGGTTTTACTCCCCTCCGGATATTCAACTAAAATTTAATGATGAAAAAAATATTTGTAACTACGTTATGTAGTTTTTGCTGTGTGGCATTAATGGCACAAACCGAAAAGAAATTTAATGACACTATTTTTTTGCAACCGGTAGAAGTGCAAGCCATTCGTGCCGGTGATAATGCGCCATTTGCTAAAACTAACCTGGTAAAAAAAGATATTGAAAAAAATAACCTGGGACAGGATATTCCTTTTCTTTTGAATCAAACTCCTTCTGTAGTAGTTAATTCCGATGCAGGCAATGGTGTGGGCTATACCGGCATACGCATACGAGGTACAGATGCAAGCCGCATTAATGTTACGCTTAATGGCATCCCATACAATGATGCTGAAAGCCAGGGAACATTTTTTGTTGATTTGCCTGATTTTTTAACTTCGGCAAACAGCATACAGATACAAAGAGGTGCCGGCACTTCATCAAATGGTGCTGGTGCTATTGGCGCTAGCATTAATATTGCTACCAACGAATTAAGCAAAAATATTTATGCAGCAACCAGCAACAGTATTGGTTCATTTAATACCTGGAAAAACAATATTCAGTTTGGCAGTGGTATTATTGGCAAACATTTTACAATAGATGGGAGGCTGAGCAGCATACGTAGCGATGGTTATATTGATCGTGCAAAATCAAACCTTCAGTCTTTTTACTTAAGTACGGCTTACACAACTAATAAAAACTCCTTACGCCTAAATGTATTTTCGGGCAAAGAAAAAACTTACCAGGCATGGAACGGAGTGGCTGAAAATTTACTGGCAACTGAAAGAACCTTTAACAGCAGCGGTACAGAAAAACCCGGCGAGCCTTATAAGAATGAAACCGACAATTATACGCAAACACATTACCAGCTTTTTTTTAACCACAAATTTGGTAGCTATCTTAAAGGAAATATTGCTACTTTTTTAACACGGGGAAAAGGTTATTATGAGCAATATAAAGCCCAGGAAAAATTTGCTAAGTATAATCTACCAGATTATGTTGACGGAACTGTGATTATAAAAAACACCGACCTGGTAAGAAGGTTATGGCTGGATAATTATTTTTATGGTAGCATATTTTCGCTGCAATATAAAAAAAACAAAACCCAAATAATTTTTGGCGGCGGATACAATGCTTATGATGGAAAACATTTTGGCGAAATTAAATGGGCAACAATACCTGCTGCCATACCAAAAGATTACAGATGGTATAATAATACTGCTTACAAAAAAGACTTTTCGGTTTACAATAAATGGATTCAAAAATGGAGCAGCCATTGGCAAAGCTTTGCAGATATTCAGCTCAGAAAAATCAATTATGTGATACATGGTTTTAGAGATAATCCTGCTTTGCAGACAAATGAAAATTATATCTTTTTAAATCCTAAAATCGGCATCACCTATAATTATAAAAACTGGCAGATATATGCATCATATTCAATGGCAGGCAAAGAACCCAACCGTGATGATTTTGAAGCTGGCAACTACCAAATACCAAAACCAGAACGGTTGAATGATATTGAAGCAGGTTTAGCAAAGAAAGGAAAAAATTATTCTGTAGAAGCCAATGTATATTATATGCGCTACAAAAACCAACTTGTATTAACTGGCAAGATAAATGACGTAGGCGCTTATACCAGAACCAACATCAATAAAAGTTACCGCACTGGTGTTGAGTTGCAGGGCTCAACAAAAATAACAACATGGGCAAATGTAAATGTAAATATAACTTTAAGTGAAAATAAGTTAATTGATTTCACAGAGTATATAGATGATTATGATACCGGTGGCCAACAAATAAATTTTTACCCAAAAACCGATATTTCCTTTTCGCCTTCAATAATTGCAGGAGGCAGTTTAAATTTTATTCCGGTAAAAAACGGGGAAATAAGTTTAGTAAGCAAATATGTGGGCAGGCAATATCTTGATAATACTTCTCAAAGAACAAGAAGTTTAAGCCCGTATTACCTGCAGAATATAAGATTGAGTTATTTGATAGCACACAAAATCTTTAAAGAAACAAGCTTGGTACTTCAATTAAATAATGTGTTTAATAAAATGTACGAACCCAATGGTTACAGCTTTAGTTATATATATAATGGAGATTTAACTACAGAGAATTATTATTTTCCCATGGCAGGATTTAATTTTATGCTGGGAGTAAATTTAAAATTTTAGAATTTTTAGCCGGTAAATTTTTCTCTCCATCCATTCATTCCGCCGGCCAGGTTTTTTACATTGGTAAACCCAAATGTTTCGAGCATCATGGCAGCCTGCATACTTCTGTTGCCACTGCGGCAATAACAAATTATTTCTTCGTCTTTCAAATTTTCAATATCATCTACCTGCATACTAAGTATATTGCCCAACGGTAAAAAAATGCCTCCAATATTAAATTCGGCATGTTCATCCGGTTCTCTCACATCTACCAGGTTTAATTTTTCGCCTGTTTCTAACCTGCCTTTAATTTCTTCTGCAGTAATACTTGTCATGGTAATTCATTTTTTTTTGTTGTGGTTGAATCAATGGCTACTTTCATTATTTGAGAAATCCAAACATCCATTAATTGACCCGATTGAATATACATGGGCGCTTTATTTTCATCAAAGCGATCGGGTCTTTGCTGTACTACATAAGCGGCAGCCGTATCTTTTAAAACGCCATCTGG
>DAOLYC010000109.1:0-7381 GCA_035425605.1 Ferruginibacter sp. | reverse complement strand
TTACACAAATGTTTGACGAGGCTTGGGCAAAAATGGAGATAAATTATTATGATGAAAATTTACATGGAATAAACTGGATGAAAATAAAAGAAAAGTATAAACCTTTTATCGCTCATTTAAACAACCGTGCCGATATGCGTATGTTGCTGAATGATATGCTTGGCGAACTTAATTCATCGCACCAGGGCTTTAATACCGGCGGCGATGATGAAAAAGTGGAACTGGCAAATAAAACTATGGAAACAGGAATAATATTTGACAACGACAATCCGTATAAAGTAAAATATGTTGTAAAAAGAAGCGCTGCCGACCATAGTAATATTGATATTAAACCCGGTGATATTTTACAAAAAGTGAATACTGAAACCGTAGATAAAAACATTAACCGCAATTATTATTTCAGCAGGCCTTCATTAGATAAAGAAATGAGATTAAGTTTTTTAAGAGCCAATAAAACTTTTGAAGTGAACATTCATCCACAATCCAGTTTATTTAATAACCTGTATGATGAATGGATTGACACAAATCAAAAAAGGGTTGATGAAAAAAGTAAAAACCGTATTGCTTATTCCTGCATGAAAAATATGGGAACAGCCGAACTGGAAAATTTTATCATCGACATGACAAAGGAATTGAATAAAAAAGATGCACTCATACTGGATTTGCGCTACAATACTGGTGGCAATGTACATGATGAAGTGCTCAAATTCCTGTCGCAGCGTGCCTATCTTAAATGGAAATACAGGGAAGGTAAAAAAACAATTCAAAGTAATTACGATGTGGCCGATAAACCCATTGTATTACTAACCAATGAACAATCGTTAAGTGATGCCGAAATGACTGCAGCAGGTTTTAAAGCATTAAAACTGGGAACCATTATCGGCAATGAAACCTATCACTGGATAATATTTACAAGCGCTACTTCATTAGTTGATGGTTCTGCTGTTCGTTTACCAAGCTGGGGTTGTTACACACTTGAAGGTACCGACCTTGAAAAATCGGGTGTTCAACCAGATATAAAAGTGATAAACAGTTTTGAAGACAAGATAAACGGCAGAGACCCTCAAATTGACAGGGCAGTAGAAGAAATCATGAAAAAATTAAAATAAAAGCTGTAGAAAAATTATTTTAATTTTTTATGCTGCAAACTATATAATGTATTATTATTGCAAAAAAAATGCCTCTCCGTAGAAACGGAGCGGCTTTTTAACGATTGCTTGCTATATGAAAATTTTTATTTAGTTTTTATCTGCTGAATGTTTCAGCTTTATGGCTTACATTAGCCTTCTAACGATTGATTGTTCCCTTTTTAGCGGTTGCTGCTGTATGAATAACCATCTTTGTAATACAAAACTATGATGAGTATGGGTATATGCCTAATCAACCTGTTGTTGATTATATTGTGGCAAAACCTGTACTAAAAAACTAAAAGCCTTTACAGTAAAGCCTTTGGTAAAATAAATTTATGATGTCCAACCGCTCAACCGACATATTATATCAACTGATAAAATCGCTTGAAAAGGCCGAGAAAAGGCATTTTAAACTATATATAAAAAGAAGTTCATCCCGTGAAGACTTAAAAATTGTAAAACTTTTTGATGCCATTGATAAAGCAAAGGACTACGATGAAAAGCTTTTACTTAAAAAGCTTACTGGCATAGAAAAACCACAGTTTGCCAATTTAAAAGCACATTTGTATAAAGAACTTCTGGCTAGCCTGCGTTTATTAAAAAGCTCCGAAAGTATAGACTTACAATTACACGAACAATTGGATTATGCCCGTATTCTGTATAATAAAGGTCTTTACCTGCAAAGTTTAAAAATTTTGGAAAAAGCTAAAGAGCTTGCAAAAAATTATCACCAGGAAAGTTTTTTAATTCAGGTTATATCGCTGGAGAAAAAGATTGAAACACTTCATATAACCCGAAGTGGAGATGCTGCTGCCGACCGCCTTACAGCCGAAGCCAATGATGTAAATGAACAACGAAATGAAATTACCGGCCTGTCGAACCTGGCACTGCAATTATACCAATGGTATGTAAAACATGGCCATGCCCGAAATGAAAATGATGAAAAAGGTGTTAGGCAGTTTTTTAAACAGAATTTAAAAGTTGATACAAAAAAAGTAAAAGGGTTTTATCAATTACTTTATTTATACCAAAGTTATTGCTGGTACGCTTTTATTCGGCAGGATTTTTTAATGTATTACCGCTACAGTAAAAAATGGACAGACCTTTTTAATAATGAGCCTATGATGATAGCATTGGAAACCGGGCATTATATAAAAGGTTTGCACAACCTGCTTACGGCAAATTTTAATTTGAGAAATTTTAAACAATTTGATCAGTACCTCAACAGGTTTGAACGGTTTACTTTTTCGCAGGCTGCCACCCGCCATGATAATTTCCGAATGCAGGCCTTTGTATATTTAACAAGCGCCAGGATAAACCAGCATTTAATGAAAGGCACTTTTGGTGACGGCCTTAAATTGATACCGGGCATAGAAGCCGGCCTTATAGAATTTGACATGTACATTGACCGCCACCGGGTATTGGTAATTCAATACAAAATTGCCTTGTTGTATTTTGGTCATGGAAATTATGAATCGTCTATTGATTACCTGCACAAGATAATTAACGGGCCGGTTGATATGCGAATTGACCTTCAATGTTATGCCCGCCTGTTACATTTAATGGCACATTTTGAAATGGGTAACGACACTATTATTGAATCGCTGATACGTTCTGTATTTCGCTTTATGAGCCGTATGGAAAATCTTACAATTGTAGAGGAGGAAATATTTAAATTTTTACGTAATAACGTATATGAATCTAAAGAAAAATTAAAGCCGGGGCTTAAAGTATTATTGCATAAAATAAAACAGTTTGAAAAAAATCGTTTTGAAACAAGGGTGTTTTCTTACCTGGATATCATTAGTTGGGTTGAAAGTAAAGTGTACGAAATGCCAATGAACAAAATAATACATGAAAAATTTCTGCAAAGCAGGCACAAGTAAATTTCCTATCAATATCATAACAACAAAAGAAATATTTTCTTTTTGAAAGTCATAAAAACACTGGTTATAATCTGTTATGATTGATGAATGGTGATATATCTGTATAAACAGTCTTATCGCAGTATAGCTTCCAACAAATAGCTATTGTAATGAATTAACTTTGCAACATTATTCAAATTCTAAAAATTACAAATTCCTGTCAATCTACAACAATATTTTTTGTAATTGAATATTAAAAATACTGAATTAACCAAATAAAGAACATGAAGTTACTGTTACTTTGCATACTATCTTTTTTTACAATACACATAGGATTTGCACAGGTTGAAGCAGAGCAGTCTGGCGAAAATATTCCTGCTACCAGTATCCAAATAAAATCAAACAATATATACGGTAAAATAGTTGATGCTTCAACAGGAAAACTAATAGAAGCTGCATCTGTACAATTATATCCAATAGGTAAAACTAAAACAACAAACCTGGTAGATGGTATGCTAAGCCGGCCAAACGGAGAGTTTCGATTTCAGAACCTGCCTGCTCTAAGTAAATTCAGGTTGGTTATTACAGCATTGGGATATAAAGACCAGGAAGATGTAATAACTATAGCAACTGAAAACATAAATAACAGTAATGCTTTTTATGAAAAGGATTTGGGCAAGATAAGTATGGTTAATAATTTTAAAAAAATGGATGAAGTGGTAGTAACTTCATCAAAACCTGCCATGGAATTGGGTGTTGACAGGAAAATTTTTAATGTTGAAAAAATGATACTTTCCAGTGGAGGTACCGGTATTGATATCCTAAAAAATATTCCATCTGTTTCGGTTGATATTGACGGTAATGTAGAATTAAGAAACAGTACTCCACAAATATTTATTGACGGAAGGCCCACCATTTTAACGCTTGATCAAATACCAGCAGAAAATATTGAAAAAATAGAATTAATAACAAACCCATCGGCTAAATTTGATGCAGCTAGTGCCGGAGGCATTATAAATATTGTACTTAAGAAAAATAAACGAATTGGCTTAAATGCTGTTGTTGGTTTAAGTGTAGGTACACCAAAACTTTTTGGTGGCAATACAAACCTTAATTTAAGGCAGAGTAAGTTTAATTTTTTTGTAAGTGCCGGTTATAACCAATCTGGTGGTAAAGCCAAAGGAAGAACATTAAGAGAAAATAAAAGCAACGGTATAACATCCGATTATTTTAATCAATATACAATTAACAACCGTAACCGTAATAATAAATCAATCAGGTTTGGTACCGATTTTTTTATTAATAATCATAATTCAATTACCATTTCGCAGAGTTTTGTTAGAGGTAATTCCGGTAGTAACGAAAACCAGGATCAGGAATTTCTAGACATTAATAAAACAATGGAGCGGTATGGAAAGCGCAGTTCGGATGGTAAATACAATTACAAACGAAATAGCACCCGATTAAATTATAAGTATAGCTTTCCAAAACAGGGACAAGAGTTAACTGCTGATATAAGCTATAACAACGGAGGACAGTCAAGCAATTCAAATATCTTTAACAATTTTTATTATCCAAATGGAACACTGTATCAATCGCCATCCAATGTACTCAATAATGGAAGCAGTAAAGAAAAACAACTGACTTTACAGGCCGATTATACAAACCCCGTTTCTGATAAAATAAAAGTAGAAGCCGGTATTAGAACTTATAAAAATAATTTTACCAGTTTTTACAATGTTTATGCAAGAGACAGCGGACAAGATATAAAGTTACCATTAAGTAATAATTACCATTATACCGAAAATATCAGCGCTGCCTATTTTACTTATTCATACAAAAAAGAATCATATTCTTACCAACTTGGCTTACGAGCAGAGTATTCAAAATTTTCAGGTGAACTTATCGACAGCGCCTATAAATTTGGTTACAAATATCCTGAACAACTAAAAAATATATGGGATGCTTTGTTTCCTAGTCTTTTTGTTACAAAAAAAATAAGTGAAGATGATGAACTGCAATTTAATTACAGCAGGCGTATCCGCCGGCCACGGTTTTGGCAGTTAAATCCCTATATTGATATAAATGACCCGACCAATATCAGGCAGGGTAATCCGCAGTTAAGACCAGAATATGTAAATTCATTTGAACTGAACTATAGTCATAATTACAAGAAAGCTAACCTGCTGGCTGTTTTATATTATCGCAACAACCCACGGGATATAACCCAGTACAGCGATACAATTACCGCTGCCCAATATCAACAGTTGAATAATGCAGCAATAGAACCCAACGCCATTTTAAATACATTTATAAATGCAAATACTACCAACAGTTATGGTGCCGAATTTACATTACAATATAAAGTTGGAGAAAATTTTGAGATAACACCTACTGTTAATTTGCAATATCGTACAGTAAGTGCAAAAGTGAGTAGCATTAATTTAACCAATAAAGGTTTTAACTGGCAATCAAAACTAATGAGCAGTTACAAGATTCAAAATAACAAGAAACCAATTTTCAATAATTTAAGTTTTCAATTTATTGCTGATTACGAATCGCCAAGAGTAATACCACAAGGTAAAAGGTTGGCAGAGTTTGATGTGGATTTGGCCATTAAAAAAGAATTTCTTAAAAATAAAAAAGCTTCCATAACTTTTGCCGTAAATGATGTTTTTAACAGCAATCGTTGGGGCGCCATATATGATACGGAACAATTTTACCAGGATGCTTACAGGCGCTGGAATGTGCGAAACTTCAGGCTTAGTTTTAGCTATAAATTTGGTGATGCTAAATTTAGTTTGATAAAAGGAAACAGCAGGCGAGGGGATAATGATGACTAATGAAATAAATAGGCTTGAAAGCCTATGAAATGAATTGATTGAAACAGATATACCCTCAAAGAATATAATTCATAAAAAAATCACTGGCCAGGTTCTTAAATCATTTCTTTAATTCCTTGCTTTCCATCCGGCAATTATTGCAGGTTCTTTTTGCATTAATGAATTTGCTCCATTTAAAAGTTTAGCTCTTTGTTCATCACTGATTGCATCGGAGTTCCACCAATCATGAATATCTTTTATAGTTTGTGCAAGTGGTGTGTAAGTGAGACCGTTTTCTATTGCAAAATTATTGTTCACTCTTGCAGAACCATAATTTTCATCAACAGGCATTATCCAGGGAATAGAATCAAATATATTTTGTTTAGCCAAAAATTCATAATCAGGTATCATTACAAAATTTACTTTTGAATTGAATGCCGCATGTACTCCATATACAAATGCTTGCATCCCTGTTACCGAAGCAGGGCCAACCGCATTATATATTCCAGCCTTTTTATTTTCTACCAATCGTATCATCCAGTTAGCTACATCACGTACATCAATATATTGTACCGGATCATCGGCTTTACCTGGCACCATAATTTCGCCACCCCTTGCAATCCTTTCGGGCCAGTATGTAAAACGATAACTTACATCACCCGGCCCAATCATATAAGTAGGTCTTACAATAATAGACCGCTCTTTACCAAAATTTTTAATCACTTCCATTTCGCTATTGGCTTTCATTACACCATAATCATACTCAACTTTTTGAACGGCTGTAATGCCATCTGGGGTTTTTAAAACAGGCTTGGTGTTTTCTCTAATATCATTTCCCAAGTAGGGATAGTAAACCCCGGTTGAAGATGTATATAAATACAGATCTACATTATTTTTTAGTAAATCAACCGCATCTTTTACCCATTGCAGTTTGTTGCCAGAATTATCAATTACTACATCCCATTTACGGTTACGGAGTGAGTCGAGATTGTTATTTCTATCACCAATAAGTTGCTCTACTTCATTAAAAATATCTTTTTGCACCCTTGGCTTAGTGCGCCCTCTGGTAAATGTACTGATACTATGTCCCCGATTTAAAGCATAAGCTATTTGTTGTGGTCCTAAAAAACTAGTGCCTCCCAATATTAAAATTTTAAGAGGATTTAATGATTTGGCTGAATTGACGGAAGTATTTTTTTTAATATCTGCATTGACTTGAAGAGAGTTTCCCATTAAAGGCATTAATGCACCTAAAGTTATACCTGTTTGTAAAAATTTACGACGGCTTTTATTTTTATTGTTTTGCATAATTCATCTTTTAAAAAAGAAAACTAATGAATAAGCATTTTGTGTTCAATATAAAAATGACAAACGGTATTTATTTACAAAATGGCTGGCTGATTATTACAAAATTATATGGGATTAAGGGATATCCTTTTTGTTGTTACAAATTTTTTCTACCATCTATCAACACTGGCTTTTTCAAAATCCTGTTTATATTTTTCGGGGATATTTTCACTAACCATACATCCTTTTGTGAGGCTTGGATAAATATCTTCAAGCG
>DAOLYC010000108.1:0-7412 GCA_035425605.1 Ferruginibacter sp. | reverse complement strand
ATTCAAGAACATATACGCCATCATCATCATCCAGCGGAAGCTCTTCTTCGGGTAGCAGTAGTAGTTCGGGTTCTAGTGTAAACAGGCCGGGCAGGGGAGGGTAGATTTTTTTGACAAAATTAAATTGTTTCTAATGCTACGGTTTCAAATTGCATTGCTATATGCATTCAATTTGTTTAAAGCACAATTGTAAAACAAAAGCTATTTCATGAAAATATATTTACTTATTTCTTTTTTATTTATTAGCAGCATTATTTATGCACAGGTTCCGGAAGATGCTTTGCGGTATTCCTTTTATCCACAAAACGGAACTGCCCGTAATATGGCAATAGGTGGTGCTATGGGGTCGTTGGGCGGCGATATAACAGCAACTTTTGTTAATCCTGCCGGGCTTGGTTTTTACAAAACCAACGAATTTGTTTTTACACCGTCGTTCATTTTAAATAATAACAAAGCCAGTTTTAGAGGAACCGATTCAAAAAGTAAAAAAAATGCATTTGGACTTGGTACAACCGGTTGGGTTTTTGGACTTTCAAATTATAAGAATCCTAAAAACAGCAGCGCTTTCAGTATTGCCATAACACAATCGGCAAATTTTAATAACGAACTCAGGTATGATGGTTTAAACAATTACAGTTCTTTTAGTGAACAATTTGCAGAAGAGTTTGCAAAAAGCGATTTAACTATAGATGAAGTTTTGGTTACAAATTCACCTTATCCTTATACAACAGCACCGGCGCTTTATACTTACCTGATAGACACGGTAACCATAAATGGCATTACGCAGGTAAAAGCTGCACCTGAATACATTTTAGACGCAGGGCAGGCACTTAAGCAGCAAATGCTAAAAACAACAAAAGGTGGCGTTTACGATTTAGCAGTTGGTTTTGCACACAACAGCAACGATAAATTGTATATTGGTGCCACCATTGATGTTCCTTTGGTAAGTTATGAAAGCAATACGGTGTTTACAGAAGCTGATACATCTGCCAATACTTCCAATCATTTCAATAAGTTTACCTACACCGATAATTTTAAAACAAAAGGAACCGGTTTAAATGCAAAGATTGGTATTATTTATAAACCAAAAGAATATATACGGCTTGGTTTGGCCATACATACTCCCACCTGGATGTTTTTAACCGATACTCGTACCACAACTTTAACCACAGCGGTAGAAAACCCTGTTGCAAATTTTAATGTAAGTTCACAAACATTCACCAATGGCCAACCTGGCGAAGCAAAATATATTCAAAGCACGCCTTTTAAAGCCATTATTAGCGGCTCGTATGTTTTTCGGGAAATATCAGATGTTACCAAACAAAAAGGTTTTATTAGCGCCGATATTGAATATGTACATCACAAAGGCAGCCGATTTAGAAGCGACAATGAATCCGTAACCGATAATGAAAAAAATTATTACAAGGCATTGAACAATGTGGTGAAAACAGATTATAAAGGCAATATTAATTTTAGAGTTGGCGGCGAACTGAAATTTAATATTATTATGGCAAGACTTGGTTTTGCTTATTATGGCAACCCATATAAGGATGCAGCATACAAAGCCAACCGTATGTTATTAAGCGGTGGACTAGGTTACCGCAATAAAGGTTTTTTTATTGATGTTACTTATGTATATGCCATGAGTAAAGATGTGAACTTTCCTTATCGTTTAGAAGACCGTGCAAATACGTATGCAGATTTGAAACAACAAAGAGGTAATGTGGCAGCTACTATTGGGCTTAAATTTTAACTAGGGCTAATTGCTTATTTACGCCCCCTAAAATATTTTCGGGGGCGTTTTATTTTTTTGGTTTAAGTTATATGGCTGCTAAATATTTTTTGATGATTACAAAGCCTACAATGGCTAGTAATAGTATAAGTATAATTGTAAAATAAAGCCAGGGTTGTTCTTTAAGTTTTCGTTTTTCTTTTTTCTTCTTTTTTTTCTGCGTTTGTTTCTTTAAATCTTCGTTTAATTGCTGCACCAATAACAATACATTTTTTTTATCCTTAAAATTCTCCAATCCTTCCATTGCATCATTCATAAAATCATCATTGGCCATCTGTTTTTCCACTTCGTGTGCTTCGGCAGCCGGTAATTTTTTATTAAGATAATCAAGCAGTTTGTCTTGCTCAATATCAATATTTAAGTTAGATAATATGTCTTTTAAATCATCACTCATAGTTGCTCTGCATTAATAATATAATAGGTATAATCAGCTTTCAACGTTCATTTTTTCCATTATTAATTTTAAGTTTCTTTTTCCATTTTGTATATGGCTTTTTACCTGCATCAGGTCAAAAGCGGTTAGTCCGGTAATTTCATGGTAACTTTTCTTTTGCAAATAAAACAGGGTAATACATTGTTGTTGCTCTTTATTAAGTTGTTCAATTGCTTTAGCCAGATTGTTTAATGCGTTATCTTTTTCAATATAATTATTTTTTTCTTCAGCATCGGCAGGTGTAGCCAATATACGCTCATTTATTTCGGCTGTGAATTTACCTTTATCCCTCAGTTTCATCAGGCAATGGTTTTTGGTAATCATATACACCCAGCTTCTAAAATATTCTACTTTGTATTTGTGTAATTCGTTTATCACTTTTAAAAAAACCTGCTGAACAGCATCTTTGGCTTCTTCTTCGTTTTTAAGATATTTCATGCTTACACCCAAAAGCAGCATGGTATAACGTTCCAGCAAAATGCCAAGCCACTCATTGTTATAGTCGGCATAAAACTTGTTCAGCAGTTCCAAATCATCAGTATGTTGATATTCGTTTTTATTCAAAACTTAAAATAATATTATGTAATTTAAAGTGAACAGCATATTTTAATTAAACTGTAATTGCAGTTAAATATCTTTCTTCTATAATTTTTTTATGATGATAAAAATGCCCGATAGAGATAAAGCCCATACTTTTTACGGTAGTTTTTTTATTATTGGCAATACCAATCCTTTCAAGCATATCGTTTGAAAAACTCTTGTAAAGTAGTTCTGTTGCATTGCGTACTGCCAGGAATTCTGTTACCAGGTCATTCCAACTGCGTGCATTGCTATTGGAATTTGCTGCATAATCATTTTCATCAAAGCCCGGCAATGATGCTGTTTCATTGCGTGAAAAGCATAATGCCCTGTAATTAAAAATTCTTTCTGTATCTATAATATGCTGTAATAGTTCTTTTAATGTCCATTTCCCAGTAGCATAAGCAAATGTTGATTTTTCTTCAGTAATTGAATGTAAAAAATTTTCAATAACCGGTAACTGGTTTTTAAATGCCGTTAGCAGGTCGTTATCTGTTACCTGTGCAACATAGTTTTCAAAATAAGGAGGATAATCGGTTGATAATGGTTTAGACATTTTTTTTTCATTTAATAAATCTAAATTACAAAAAAGCCTTTCAATAAACGAAAGGCTTTTAAAATGATTTTATTTTTCTTTAATGAAGAAATAAAACATTAAAGAATTATCCCTTTTTACTTTTAGACATTTTTGGTTTTGGCAGTATTTTTTTGTTATCGCCAGTTAAAGTAGAAGCCAGCTTTACAGCTTCATACGCATTTACTATACCGCCGGATTTGCTTAACTCTTTCAATTCAACTTGTTCATCGGTACCGGGCTTGTCAACTTTTACAGCAGGGTTTTGTGCCGATTTTTCTATTACATATTTTAACTGCCTTGCAGATAGTGTAGGAAAATACTCAAGCGTTAATGCTGCAATACCTGCTACCAGTGGGCAAGCCATACTTGTGCCATCCAGTTTACCATAATTTTTTCCACCCGGTAGGGTTGAATATATTCTTACACCCGGCGAAAAAACATCTACTTCTTTTTTACCATAATTACTGAATGATGCAACAAGGCCATACAGTTTGGGATCACCACTGGCACCAACAGTAATTACATTACCGGCTCTGCCACCATCTACATAATTGGGATTAGGAAAATTGTCTGTTACATCCACATCTTTTGCATCGTTGCCTGCGGCATGTACCAGCAAAACATTTTTACTGTCGGCATAAGCAAAGGCTTCATCAACCCATTTCTTTTTTGGCGAAAAACTTTTTCCAAAACTCATACTGATAATTTTTGCACCATTATCTACTGCATATCTAATTGCAAGCGCAATATCTTTATCATGTTCATCACCATCGGGTACTACACGTAAACTCATAATGCGTACATTATCTGCAATACCATCCATGCCTTTTCCATTATCACGGGCAGCAGCAATAATACCTGCACAATGGGTGCCATGCATTGGGTTTGCACCCATTAAATCGTTATTGCCATAATCCCGGTCATCTAAATTATTTTCATCGTCTCCAACAATATTTTTCCGATAAGGTATCGGTGGATTATTTTTTGCATCAGCTTTTCTTATTTCTCCTTCAATATACTCAATGTACTCTTGAAAGCCTTCAATAAATTCGTTATTGGTTTGATCCAGCATGTTGTTTGTTTTCATGATGCTTATAAAATCGTTTTTTGCCCTGCGTTCGGCAAATGATTTTGTAACATACTGGTCAAGTTCCCTGCCAGTAAATGTATCTTTATTCAAAGCTTTTTTTAAAATGCTGTCGCTTTCAAGCAGTTTGTTATGCAGATCTTTTAATGCATTTATATCAACTGCAGAAAAATCATCTTCTTTAGGAAAAGAACCTTTTATTTCTGCTTTAGCTTTTAAAAACATTTCATATTCATACAGATCATCTTTACTAAGTTTTGATTTATCTACTTCTTTATTATCCCATTTATCTTTTAGCCCGTAATAAACCCTGCCTCTTTCATCACTATCAACATTTACGCTTTTACCATCTTTACCTCCTAAAAAATTCCATCCATGTATATCATCTATATATCCGTTGTGGTCATCATCTATTCCATTACCTGGTATTTCGCCGGGATTAACCCATAAAACCGGTTTAAGGTCTTCGTGCAAAGTATCAATACCTGTATCTATTACAGCTACAACCACGGTGTGGCTTTTAAGATTTTTACTTTTTAAAAACTGGTAAGCTTTTGCTGCACTTACACCGTAGTAACCATCGGCTTCCTTATCCATCATGTGCCAGCTATTAGGTACGGCATTTGTTTGTGCAAAAGCTGTAATGGATAAAAATAAAAAGGCGAGCAATCCTGTAATGAGCTTCTTCATATGTTATTTTTTATTTTGTAAAAATAAATGGTATAGCCTTATATGCCATACCATTCAACTTAATTTACAAAATTTTATAGATTGAATTTTATTCCCTGTGCCAAAGGTAGTTTATCAGTATAATTAATGGTATTTGTTTGCCGGCGCATATATACTTTCCAGGCATCACTGCCGCTTTCTCTGCCACCTCCGGTTTCTTTTTCGCCCCCAAAGGCGCCACCAATTTCGGCTCCCGAAGTGCCAATATTTACGTTGGCAATTCCGCAATCGCTGCCTGCATGAGAAAGAAATTTTTCGGCTTCCATAAGGTTGCTGGTCATAATTGCCGATGATAACCCTTGCGGTACCTCGTTTTGCAGGGCAATGGCTTCATCAATTGTTTTATATTTTATTAGATACAGTATAGGGGCGAATGTTTCGTGCTGTACAATAGAAAAACTGTTTTTTACTTCGGCAATACATGGTTTTACGTAACAACCGCTTTCATAATTTTTTCCTTTTAAAACACCTCCATCTATAATAAATTTACCACCCTGGGTTTTACATTTTTCAATAGAATCGAGATAAAGTTTTACGGCATCTTTATCAATTAACGGCCCCACATGATTTTTTTCCTGCAAAGGATTACCAATCTTTAATTGTTTATAGGCATTAATCAATTTTTCTTTAAACTTATTATAAATTTTTTCGTGTATGATGAGCCTCCTGGTAGAAGTACACCTTTGCCCGGCCGTGCCAACAGCCCCAAAAGTAGCGCCAATTAAAGCCATATCCAGGTCGGCGTTTTGAGTAATGATAATGGCATTGTTACCACCCAATTCTAATAAGCTGCGGCCTAGGCGTTGCCCCACAGTTGCAGCAACTGCTTTTCCCATTCTGGTGCTGCCGGTTGCTGATATTAATGGAATCCTAACATCATTACTCATCCATTCGCCGGTTTCTCTGCCACCAATAATAATGTTTGAAACACCTTCGGGTACATTATTCTTTTTTAATACAGGTTGTAAAATATTTTGACAGGCGATAGCACAGAGAGGTGTTTTTTCACTTGGTTTCCAAATGCATACATCGCCGCAAACCCATGCCAATGCAGCATTCCAGCTCCATACCGCTACAGGAAAATTAAATGCGGATATTACCCCAACTATTCCCAAAGGATGGTATTGTTCGTACATGCGGTGACCAGGCCTTTCGCTATGCATGGTAAGGCCATGCAACTGGCGTGAGAGGCCAACTGCAAAATCGCAGATGTCTATCATTTCCTGTACTTCGCCTAATCCTTCCTGTAAGCTTTTGCCCATCTCATAACTAACCAGTGTGCCCAGGCTTTGTTTATTTTTTCTTAGTTCTTCAGCAAATTGTCTTACCACTTCGCCACGTTTTGGCGCTGGCCAATTGCGCCATTCGGTAAATGCACTTTGTGCTTTTTTAACCACAATTTCATAAGCAACTGCATCTGTAGCATTTACCGAAGCAATCAATTTTCCATCAACCGGCGAATAAGAATTTATTTTTTCGCTTTTAGATTTTATCCAGTTTAAGCCGGTAGAAACACCATTATTTTGAGATTGTATTTTAAGCGTTTTTAAAAATTCCATAAAGCCTTCTTTATTGTATTAAAAATATAATTTGGTTGCAAGTTACGAATTGTTGAGTGTACACAGGAAATTGACTGTTGTTGACTTTAAATAGTGATTGAATCAAAAAATGCAATTTAAGTCCAGGGGGATTTGTATAGTTAGTATTAACTAATATTGTTCTTGTTCGTTGGGAAAATCTTTACTTTTTATATCAGTGATATACTGTTTTACTGCAGCTTCTACTTGCTCGTGTATGTTTAGGTACTGTCTTAAAAACCTGGGTTTAAATTCAGTATTTATGCCAAGCATATCGTGCATAACTAAAACCTGCCCGTCGCAATTGTTACCTGCGCCAATGCCAATAGTTGGTATATGCAGACTTTCGCTTACTTCTTTTGCTAAAGCTGCTGGTATTTTTTCCAGCACAATGGCAAAAGCGCCTGCTTCCTGTAATAACAATGCATCTTTTTTTAATTTAGTAGCTTCTTCTTGTTCTTTAGCTCTTACCGTATAGGTGCCAAATTTATAAATGCTTTGTGGTGTTAAACCAAGGTGCCCCATAACAGGGATGCCTGCACTTACAATTTTAGAAATAGAATCCAGCACTTCTTCACCGCCTTCTAACTTAATTGAATGGCCGCTACCGTTTGGGCAGTTTACAGGAAAATGGCCAA
>DAOLYC010000107.1:0-7421 GCA_035425605.1 Ferruginibacter sp. | reverse complement strand
CGCTCATACTCCAAATAATCGGCAGCGGCAGTGGGTACAAATAAAATGGCTGTCCCATAATCGCCATAAGTAACAATTGGCATTTCCTTTTGTAGCGCCGGACTAAACCAGCCGTATAGTTCTCTTTTCATATTCGGCAAAACTAATTAATAAATTTTTGATTAATGTATTTATAAAACTCCTTCTTTTATCTCAAGCCATAATTCACGGTAGCAACTGGCGGCATAACTGCTGTTTGCAAATTCCATGATAGGGGCTTTGTGGATCCCCATTTTTTCTACATCGCTTAAATAAGGAATGTAGTTTTGAAAAAATCGTTTGTCTTTATACAATTCTTCCATGATTTCGTTGTGCAGGTTTTTTCGCAGGTCTGTCATGGTAAAAAAGCACATCATTTTTTTTATATCAATATCTTTCTCTTTAAAATAATCTTTTACCATGTTATAAGTTCTTATAGATAGGGTAGTTGGTATAACAGGCATCAATACTATATCTGCTGCATTAAAAATATTTTCGCTTAATGCGCTGAACCCCGGAGGACAATCAATAAAAATAAAATCATACTCGCCCTGTAATTGTTTTAAAATAGATTTTAACCTGTTTTTATTGCCTTTCATTTCATCAAGCATGATATCGAAACTTTTGCTTGAATTATCGGCCGGTATCACATCAAGTAATTCAAAATCGCTGCTCATAATTGCATTCTCCAAATCGGCATCTTTGGTTATTAGTTTTTTTATGCCGGGATGCATTTTGGGTTTTACTTTATAATAAAAGGATGATGAGCCTTGTGGGTCTATATCCCATAATAAGGTTTTAAAACCATCGGCTGCAGCTAAATAGGCAAAATTTACACAACTGGCGGTTTTACCTACTCCGCCTTTAAGATTATAAAGGGCAATCGTTGTCATGTTTGTTAATTTTAATAAAAATGGAGGGTTAAGATAACAAATAATTTTAAAGAATTATGTATCTTTTGTAAAATTCACCCACAAGCGGCTGTATTAATTAATTCCCTTTATATTGTTGCTTTCATCTGCATCCATAAAAATACCGCCATCAAGTTTTACCGATTCAATTTTTTTATTTGTGTTTATTGATACATTTATTTCCGCAGGTTCTTTTTCCCAAACTGCAGGTGTAAGGTGTTTTAATTGCGAAGTTCCGTCGGTATATTTTATTATAACATTAACCGGGGCAAAAAAGCCTCCAACATTTTTTATTAAAACATTATAGCCGCTGCTTGTTTTTTTTATCTCTTGTAAAGCATAATCTATATAGTTATTACTAAAGAACCAGTTATTCCAAAACCAGTTAAGGTTTTTTTGTGCTACATGGCTATAAGTATTAAAGAAATCCCAGGGTGTGGGATGCTTGCCATGCCAGCGATCCATATAAGTATGAAGACATTTCTTAAATAGCTCATCGCCCAGTATGTCTTTCATGGCCAGGTAGCCTAAAGATGCTTTACCGTATTCGTTACTGCCAAATCCAAAACCGGTTAGTGCGTCGCCAGGTGTTACAATAGGTATTTGCAAATCGGGGCTTGTTGCATGTGTCCATCCCTGTACACGAAATTGTTTATAGAATCTTTCTGCGTTTTCTTTTCCCATATCGGCTGTTCCAATCAACAATTCAAAAGTTGTGGCCCAGCCTTCATCCATAAATCCGTATCGGGTTTCATTAATACCCATATAAAAAGGCATATAAGTATGTGCAATTTCGTGTTCGGCAACAAATCTTGAGAATGTAGTATCTGCGTAAGATTCATCGTTGGCCATCATCGGGTATTCCATGCCGGCATAGCCCTGAAAAACGGTTGTTTTTTCGTAGGGATATGGAATACCGGGCCAGTTATGTGATAACCAGTTTAACGAATGGCGGGCATATTGTGCTACATAGTGGTAATCGGCTGCCGTATCATTATTTGCTGCTTGTGCACTTGCCCGGCGGCCGGTTGCATCATCCACTACGGCGCTGCATCCGTCCCAAACAAAATGATCGCTTATACCAAAAGCCATATCGGGTATATGGGTTGCTTTAAACTGCCAGCTATTAATTTCATTTTGGGTAGTAACTCTTTTATTTAATAAGTCATCTTGTGTTGCAATGTGTACGGTAGCATCAGTATTAAACGACTGATTGTACCGTTGCAATATGGCCGGTTGTAATAATTTTTCGGGTTGTTGTAAAGTGCCGGTACCCCAAACAATATAATTTTTTGGAACATGGATGGTAACATCATAATCATTAAAGTCGCTGTAAAATTCATGCGAATCCATAAAGTTCATTTTATCCCAGCCATTGTAATCATCATAAACAGCCACTCTTGGGTAAAAATAGGCAAGGAAAAATGTTGTTGAATCTATCATTCCTTCACGACCGCTTTGTATGGATACATCATAATGCCAGTTAAACGAAAGATTTACCGTATCGTGTGGCAGCAAAGGTTTGGGTAGCTTTATCGCTACATTGGTAAATACATAATCATCATTTCTAAAGGGTCTTTCTTCTCCGTTCACTTCAAATTTATCAATATGCACGCCTGATGTAAGATAATCGGGTACAGCTCCTCCGTTCCTGGGTGCACCGGGCTTATGAATATTTAAAAAAAGCTTGATGTTGGGGTTTCGGATAGTATCGGGGCTGTTGTTGAAATAAATTATTGTTTCTTTTCCTTTTATTGTTCTGTTGGGAGGCATGGCCGTAATATCAATTTTATAAACACCCTTGTTTTGCCAGTAATTTTTTCCGGGCTTGCCATCTAGCGAACGGGTGCCGTTTTCGTAGGCTGATTTTATATCTCTGGGCATAAATAACTGCTGTGCCTCAATAGATAAAAAAGAAAAAACTAGTGCTACTAATAAAATATTTTTTTTCATGTGTAAATGTTTATTGTTTTTATCAGCACATGCTATAAGCCATATAAATTTCGTTGCTATTTATATAAAGTAGCTCTTAGCTTATTATGGCACATTTCATGGTTGCTTGTTTTATAAAGTAAAATACCGGTATTTTACTTTAGTTGTTCTGTTTTATTGATAAGAGGTTTTGAAAAAGTTTTATTGGCAAAGCAATGCTGCTTAACTTAGCAGTTAAAATATCAAACAAATGAAAGAAACCCCTTTTACAAAAATACACATTGCATTAGGCGCTAAGATGGCTGAGTTTGCTGGTTATAACATGCCTATTAGTTATTCGGGCATTAATGATGAACATGCTGCAGTACGTAAATCTGTAGGTGTGTTTGATGTAAGCCACATGGGCGAATTTATTTTAAAGGGCGAAAATGCGCTAGACCTGATACAAAGGGTTACCAGTAATGATGCCGCTAAATTAACTGTAGGAAAAGCGCAATACAGTTGTTTTCCAAACAACGATGGTGGTATTGTTGATGACCTGATTGTTTATTGCCTGGAAGAAAACAAAGCATACATGCTGGTTGTAAACGCAAGCAATATTGAAAAAGACTGGAACTGGTTACAACAGCATAATAACAAAGAAGTGGAGATGCACAACATATCTGACAAGACAGCTTTGCTTGCCATACAAGGTCCTAATGCTACAAGAATTTTACAAACACTTACTGATGAAGATGTGATGAACCTGAAATATTACACATTTACCAAAGGCACATTTGCCGGTGTTGAAAATGTTTTAATAAGCGCTACAGGTTATACCGGTGCCGGCGGCGCCGAAATTTATTTTGAGAACAAAGGCGATGATGCTGAAAAAATATGGAACGCTATTTTTGAAGCAGGTAAAAAGGGCGATATTAAACCCATTGGCTTAGGCGCAAGAGACACCCTACGTTTAGAAATGGGATATTGTTTGTATGGTAACGATATTGATGATACTACTTCTCCGCTTGAAGCCGGGCTTGGCTGGATAACCAAATTCAGCAAAGATTTTACCAACAGGCCATATTTTGAAAAACAAAAGGCCGATGGCCTTAAAAAAAAATTAGTGGGTTTTGAACTGCTGGAAAAAGGCATTGCCCGACAAGGCTATGACATAAAAACTTTTGAAGGCGCTATCATTGGCAAAGTAACTTCCGGTACACAATCGCCAACACTGGGTAAAGCTATTTGTATGGGTTATATTGATATGGGATTTACAGCCCCCGAAACAGTAGTGTACATTAGCATTCGTAATACTTTAACCAAAGCTAAAGTAGTTAAAGTGCCATTTGTATAACATTAAAAAGCAGGCAGTGTTTTACAATAAATTTAATTCATGTCTCAAATTCATTTAACGTCATTTATTAACGCACCTGTTAACAGGGTGTTTGATTTAAGCCGCAGTATTAACCTGCACCAAATATCAACAGCTCATACCAACGAAAAAGCAATTGATGGTGTAATAAATGGGCTTATCAATAAAAATGAAACCGTTACCTGGCAAGCCAGGCATCTTTTTAAAACCAGGCGTTTCACTTCAAAAATCACATCGTTGGAAGCGCCGGTATTTTTTATAGATGAGATGATAAAAGGAGATTTTAAAAATTTTTATCACGAGCATCATTTTAAACCTGTAAAGAACGGCACTATTATGATAGACGTTTTAAATTTTGAAAGCCCTTACGGCATCATTGGTAAAATGTTCAATACTGTTTTTCTTAAAGCATATCTACTAAAGTTTTTAAAAAAAAGAAATGAAGTGATAAAAGAATATGCTGAAACCCAAAAATGGAAAGCTGTTTTAAGTTAATTTTAAATATGGAACCAACCCGGCCGCAATTATTTACCAGTTTCTCCCCATCATTACTTAACCTTTACGAAGTTGATAAAAGCATTGTTGTAATCATTGATGTATTGAGGGCTACATCAACCATTGCTACAGTTTTACATAATGGTGCCAAGTCAGTCATCCCCGTTGATAATGTGGCAGAATGCATTCGCATAGGCAAACAGATAGACAGTATCACTGCCGGGGAACGGGATGGTAAAATAGCAGAAGGGCTTGAGTATGGTAATTCTCCTTTTGAATATCCACGGGAATTTATTGAAGGAAAAACACTTGTGCTTACTACAACTAACGGCACAAGGCTTTTGCAACTTGCATTAGATAAAAATGCTAAAAGCATTGTTACCGGTTCGTTTCCAAACCTATCAGCAGTTTGTAATTACCTGGTAGCACAAAATCAAAACATTATTTTGGGTTGCGCCGCCTGGAAAAATAAAGTAAATATTGAAGACATATTATTTGCTGGCGCCGTTATCAACCGTATAGAAAACCATTTTTCAATAAACTGCGATTCATCACAGATTGCATTGGCTATGTACAATGCTGCAAAGCCCAACCTGTTTGAATTTATGAAATCAAAAAATGCATCACATTACCAGCGCCTTTCGGGTTTTGAGTTACAAAATGATATTCAGTATTGCCTTACCGAAGACATAGCCAATACTTTAGTTGTTTATGAAGACGGAAAATTGCTGGCAAAATAATTTGCTGTATTAGCCCAGCCAAAAATCAATATCAAACAAAACTTTCTCAATTAACACAAATTTTATATTCTTCCACTTGTAAGATTTTTAAGCCTGCTTAATTTTCGTTATTTTTGCAAATTGCCTTTTTCAGAAATGCATATATTTTAACTTAGTTTAAAAACATAAAAATCTGAAATCCTAAATCGGCAATTCTACATAATGGCTTTACCGCACCTTATAAAATATGTTTATAATAATGGTAACGATGAAGTAATTCGTCGGGGAAAAAAAATTCATGCCCTGGGTCTTGTGGAATTGGTAGAGCACGACCAACTTATGGGAGGTATTGTATTTAGGGTAAAAGACGACAGTTACGCCACTTTTTACAAAGTGTATATTCAAAAATATACCGATTCAAAATCTATGACGGTTCGCTGTTCCTGCCCGTATAACCTTGGTGATATATGCCGCCACGAAGCGGCAGCATTAATAAGGTTACAGGATATGGTAGATAAGAATATGCTGGGCAATACCAACATCCAATACAACCAACGTCATACTGTGGCTAAAATGAAACATATTGATTTGAAGATGATCAAGCTACTTTCTTCGCCAGGTATTTATGCCGATGCAGAAAATATTTTACGCAGCACAAAAGCAAATATTTTAAAAGCTGAAGATGAACGGGTGGAAGCAGAGTTGGTTATTGAAGGAGAAATTTTTCCGCTGGTGATTCAAAAAAACGACGAAAGGAATTTTGACACTTCCTGTAAATGCAATGAAACGGCACATCCGCTTTGCGAACATAAAACACTTTTGTTTTTACAATTGCTTGATGCATACGGAGCCGGTTATTTTGATACAATTCGCAATTGGGATAAAGAAAAAAATAAACTTCTACAGATATACGGTTATAGTTTGGAAGATGACTTAACGGGTAAATTTGAATTTACCTATAAGGATGGTAAGCCATTTTTAAAACTATTGGATACATCAATTAAAAGAGTTGCAGTAAGCAATACTTTGGCCAAGCCTGCCGAAGTTTTTATAACTCCGGCCCAACCGGCACTAGAGGTGATTGTGGCAGAACAACCAACAAAAAAACTTGGCCTTGTTTTTAATTTCAACTCTTCGGCTTTTCCATATTATAGTGTAGATGCCGTACAAGGCGAAACAGATGAAGACCAATTAAAGTTTGTGGGTAAAATAGAAAAACTTGACCTTACAAAATTTGTAGATACAGAATCTTTTAACGAAGATGATAAACAACTTTTGCAACAGGTGCGTAAACTGCAAAGCAACGAAATCAATAAATACCTCGATCGAAATTCTCCGTTCAGTGGTATTTGGGAAAACATTATTCATGTTGATGGAGACGATTTACCGGAAGACACAAAAGCTTTGATAGGAGAATACTTACAGCCAAAACTAAAAAAGATTTTTGATGAGCAGGTTAACAATCATTTTATTTTTTACCTGCCAAAAGGGAAACAGTTTACAACGGCAAACCTTGTTGAAGCAGAGGTAAGCAATCATTTTATTGCCCCGGTATTTAAAGTGCAGGCAAAAGGCGATTGTTTTGAAATTACCTGTATAATAAAGTTAATGGGCAATAACATTTTATTTACAGAAAATGCTTGTGCCAGCAGCCTCTTATATTTAAATGATGATGTGCTGTACCTGTGGCAAAAAGCAGAAGACGTGTTACAAGCCGAAAAGTTTTTAAAAGAAGGGAATATTCAACTTAGCAAAGAGAACTGGGCCGATAAAATGAAAAAGCTGATAATGCCTTTAACTAAAGACTACCAGGTTGAGTTTGACAGCAGTCTTGTAAGAGAGATTAAAAACGGCGACCCCGAAATAAAACTACAACTACAGGAAAGAGGCGACTACCTGGTATTTCAACCCATCTATACCTATAAAGGTTATGAAACAAGATCGGCCGATAAAGAAAATATTATTATCCCCGATGGTGATAAGATATTGATT